>NZ_JBFTNT010000029.1:0-32109 GCF_056397585.1 Pedobacter sp. 05L430
GTTTAGATCAAAGTGCCTCTGGGACTTTTAAGGTTAATATTATAAATAGCCAAAACTATCTTGTTAAACAAATTGTAGGATTATGTGAGAGTCCGGCTGCAAAAATAAGAGTTACTATAGAAAATGAAGGCTTGTCTAAATTATCAAATGCTATTTCTCCTAATAACGATGGGCTTAACGACTTTTGGCAAATACCAGATATGATAAATTATCCTGAAGGGACTGTGCTGATCTTTAATCGTTACGGACAGAAGGTATTTGCATCGACAGGATATAAGCAACCGTTTGATGGCCGACAAAATGGAAAAGATTTGCCAGTAGGTACTTACTATTACATAATTGATTTAAAACGAGCATGTGGTTTATTAAAAGGCAGTATAACTATTATTCGATAAAATTTCCTCTGTATCATATTAAAATTGCAATTTTACTTTTAACTCTTTAAACAAGTTTCAAGTATGCAGCAAATTATATTAACGAGCATTGGCTGGCTGGGTGTGGTCTTATGTACTGTAGGCTATTTATTATTAAGCATAAAACTGATAACTGCTGAATCGCTTACCTTTCAGTTGCTGAATATAATTGGCGGACTATGCTTAGTGGCAACAGCGGTGGACAGCAATGATATGCCAAACGCTGTTGCTAATGTACTCTGGATGTTCATTGGAGTATATGCTTTAGGACGCCAGTTAAGGACTCAGAGTACTGTCAGAAAAGATTAACGCCTCCATTCCCAAAATCTGATAAGCTTTACTTTTATAATAATCCAGCCTTTCTGCATAGGCCTTTTTATCGTTTTCTAAAGAAAGATAAAAATAAGCCCCATCAACCAGCACAAAAATTAAGTCTGCAGCGGCTTTAGAATCCTCTATTTTAATCAAGTTTTTTTCATTGCACCGCGCTATCATTGAAGCAAGAGCAAATCGAAGTGAGTCAAGTATGGTCTTATACTTTGCTTTAATCTTTTTTTCTCTGAATGCCAGAGCATAAAAGGTATAGAACAACCCATCATCAAAAAGCAGATTCCATTTTTTTGAGAAAAGCATTTCAATAGTTTTTCTTAGATCAGCAAGTGTAACTCCATCCTTATTTTTAATTGTATAGATTAACAGATACCTTTCAAGTATATAATCAATAAGGGCATAGGTCAGATCTTCTTTTGTTTCGAAGTAGTGAATAATAAGGCTTGGATTGATATCCATCACTTTCGCAATCTTGGCTATTGAAGTATTTTCGTAGCCTTCCGTTTTAGCAACCTTATAAAATATCTTAACAATTTCTAATTGTCTTGCCTCTTTAAGGCTCTTTCTACCCATGATAAAATTTATTCATCCAAACTACTCAAAAGTAATCTTATTTCGCAAATTTATTTTTATAGATTGAATGTATGTTCAATTAATTTATTAATTTAGTTCTAACCTACTGTTAACATTATAACAGGATCTTAGCCGCGCTCCGAATAGTATTTAGAATACCAAACCAAACAAACTTAATCTTATTGCAATTATGAAAAAAAAGCTACTACTAATTTGCTTCATGTTTTTTGCAGCAAAGAGTTTTGCCCAAAATGTCACCGTAAAGGGTGTGGTTTTGGACGCCGAAACTAAAGGGCCAATTCCATCAGTTAACGTCAGTGTAAAGGGCACGAACCTGGGTACGGCGACAAACGTAAATGGTATTTATACCTTAAATAATGTAAACCCTAAAGCAACTCTTGTCTTTTCCTACATTGGATATAAGCAGCAAGAAATTGAGCTGAACGGGAAAACACAATTAAATGTAACCCTAACTTCAGACTTTGGTAACCTTGAAGAGGTGGTGGTAGTTGGTTTTGGGACAAAGAAGAAAATTAACATTGCAGGCGCGATAGACCAGATTTCAGGTAAGCAATTAGAATCACGGCCAGTTTCAAATGTAATGCAAGGATTGCAAGGTATTAGTCCAGGCTTAAATATTACATATGGAGGCGGTGCTCCCGGAACTGTACCCGTAATAAATATCAGGGGATATACTTCAATAAACGGCGGTTCACCTTTAATCGTAATTGATGGGATTCCGGCAGCAAGTAATGATGATATGCTAAGATTAACTCCTTCAGACATTTCTTCATTTACAGTATTGAGGGATGCAGCATCAGCAGCTATTTATGGTGCGAGAGCTGCTTTTGGAGTAATTCTTATCACTACTAAAAAGGGTAAAGAAGGGCGAACATTGATCAGTTATAACGCGTTAACCACTTGGGGCAAGCCAACAGTACTTCCAAAACCTGTAACAGATCCATATATCTATTCAAGGGTTTTAGAGACTTCTACTGACAATACTCCATGGGATTATGTAAATTACTCAGATGAGCACTACAAGTGGGCAAAAGAAAGATCTGATGACCCTTCACTTCCTGATACACGCATCGATCCAACCGATCCAAACAGATGGGCATACATGGGTGACAACAATTGGTATGATTACTTCTTTAACAAGGCCAGTCTATCTCAAAATCATACATTGACTTTTTCCGGAGGAGCTCAGGTAAATAATTCTCCGTTAACTTATTATTTGTCTGCGGATTATACCAAGGAAAATGGGTTGAATAAGCTTGCTGATGATTTCTGGGATCGCTATGGCCTAAGATCAAGAGTAGGTTTTGCTCCTTTATCATGGTTAAAAATAGATAACAATCTTAACATTTATCAAACCAAGAGGGCACGTCCAAATGCCAGTATTACCGATCTATATTACTTGCAGCCAACAGATGTGGCAACGAATCCTGATGGAACATGGGCAAACACTGCAACAGGCAGACTGGCAGCGAGATTAGTTGATGGAGGAGAAAACCTTGAAACAATGTTTGGCTTTCAAAATATCACCGGTGCAACTGCTTCATTTTTAAACGGCGATCTTCAGGTAAATGGCGATGCTTCATTTAAGCGGGAGTTATGGAAATACCATAACGATTCGAAAAAGTTTAAAATTGGCTTCGGGCCTACTGATATCCGGGAAGAAGGCGGCAATGGTTATGTATATGAGAGTAATGGATATTTATATAACAATGCTTTTAACTTATATACAACTTATAAAAAAACCATAGGCGACCATTTTTTTAGTGCAATGGTGGGATATAATTATGAGGATTATAATTATTCGACTGTAGATGCTCAGAGAGATTTACTTATGTCTTCCTCTGTGCCCTATCTTAAGTTAACTACAGGTGAAATAACACTTGGGACAAAATATAATGCCTATGCTAGTACAAGTGCTTTTAGCAGGCTGAATTATACCTATAAAGATCGCTATATTTTAGAGGCTACAGGAAGATATGATGGATCTTCCAGATTTCCTGTAAGCCGCCGATGGGGATTTTTCCCTTCAGCTTCTTTGGCTTGGATTGCGAGCTCAGAAGAATTTTTTAAACCTCTGGCCCCTGTTTTATCAACATTTAAGCTGCGTACATCATATGGCGATTTGGGCAATCAGAATGCAGATTCCGATCCATATTTACGTGACTTTGGCTACATACAAACTTTACCGACAGATCCTTCCAATTATTTGATCGGTGGCACAAGACAGCAAGTTATTACCGGGGCACCAAGATTGTATGTTGATCCTAATACCTATACATGGGAGCGGGTTTCTACGCTTAATATGGGTACGGATTTAGGTTTTTTTAATGATAAATTGTCATTCACTTTTGATTATTTCATACGCAATACAACTGGCATGCTTGTTCGTGGTCAGGAATTACCAGGAGTACTTGGTACAGACGTGCCAAAACAAAATGCTGCCGATCTTAGGACAAAGGGGTGGGAGCTGTCTGTTACCTATAGAGATAGGTTTGATTTAGGTTCAAAACCGTTTAGTTTCGAAACTAAATTCTTTGTTTCCGATTCCCGTTCTGAGATTACTAAATTTGAGAACAAACAAAACTTATTATCTACTTACCGTGTAGGACAGACAATAGGTGAGATTTGGGGACTACAGAATGATGGGCTTTTCCAGAATAAGGCTGAAATAGATGCGCTTGATGAATCAAGTATAATTCCATGGGGTGCTCTTGAGATTATTCAGGGATGGCCTAAATACAAGGATCTGGATGGAAACAAAAAAATAGAACAGGGATTAAGTGCAGATGATCCAAAAGACCTTAAAATTATTGGTAATAGCACTGACAGATACAGTGTTGGTGCTAATCTGAATATGGATTGGAATGGATTTGATCTTTCAGTATTCCTTCAGGGTGTATTGAAAAGAGATTTTTATCCTCATCATTATTTGTTCTGGGGGCCTTATCAACAACCTTATGCAAATGTATACCCTTGGAATCTTGATTTTTACAGGGCGACAGGAGATTCCCCCGAACAAAGAGCAAAGCATTCGGCTTCTTATATAGCTGCAGGCTTAGCTGATGCGAATCCTAATTCTTATTATCCAGTTATGCAGTCGTGGCTAGCGGATGCTAATTATGGTTCAGGGTTAGATATTCCACAAACTAAATACTTGCTTAATGGTGCTTATCTAAGAATAAAAAATGTTTCATTGGGTTATACCTTGCCTGCTAAGTTTACCAATCGCTTTAAGGTTAGTCGCCTTCGTGTATTTGTTACTGGCGAGAATCTTTATGAATTCTCTGCCATTAAAAAATATATTGATCCTGAAGCAGTAAACCAAGGATCGAGTGCATGGGCGTATCCATATCAAAGAAGATATGCAGTTGGTTTAAATCTGGACTTTTAATAATTAGGGAGTTAACAATCATTTAAAAATCAGTTATGAAAAAGAATATATACATCCTGCTGGCAACAATTGCAGTTTTTACTGTTGCTTGCAAAAAGGGTAACCTGGATCGTTTTCCGCAAACAGAGATATCACCAAGTCTTTTCTTTAATACAGAGGAAGATCTTGCTCTATATGTAAATGGATTATTATTAATGCCCAATAGGGACAGTTATCTGAATGATCAAAGTAGTGACAATGTCGCAACTACTGCCGCTGTAGAAATAAAGAATATAATGGCAGGTAATGCCAATGCGCAAAATATAACCGGTGGGTGGAGTTGGACCAGACTAAGAGATATCAACTACTTTCTGGAAAACTACAATAAAGCAAAGGTTACCAGCGAAATAAAAAACCATTACATTGGCTTAGCAAAGTACTATCGTGCACAATTTTATCTGGATAAAGTAAAGCGTTTTTCTAATGTACCTTGGTATTCTGGCACATTAAATCCAGATGATAAGGAATTATTTAAACCAAGCGATACACGTGCACTGGTTATGGATAGCGTAATGGCTGATCTTGATTTTGCCTATAAGAATGTTAGAGAAAGTGTACCTTCCGGAACTCCAGGAAAGTGGGCAGTAGCTGTATTTTATTCACGAGCAGCTCTTTACGAAGGAACTTACCGCAAGTACCATTCAGAGCTTAATTTAAAAGCAACCGCAAATACCTTTCTGGAAACTACTGTTAAGATAACTGGGGAAGTAATTGCGTCTAAAAAATTCTCAATTTTTAGTAAGGGATTACCAAATCAGGATTATGCAACTTTGTTTTCAAGTCAGGATTTGACTACTAACCCCGAGGTGATTTTAGCCAATGTTTTTGATATGGATAAAAAAATAAGCCAAAACGTAAATTCTGTAGTATTTGGGGATTATGAACAGGCACCTGCAAGAGACCTTATCCAAACCTATTTAATGAAGGATGGAAGCCGTTTTACTGCCATTGCTAATTATGATAAGGCCAGTTTTGTTAAGGAGTTCGAAAACCGTGATCCGCGCCTGGCTCAAACAATGGTTTATCCCGGTTGGATTAGAGTTCCAGACGCGCAGCCTTATGTTCAAAAACTAAATAAAAATTTTACGGGCTATCATCAACTAAAAGGATATGTAAACAGTACTGATCAGACAATTTTAAATGGCGTTGATTTTCCTGTCTATCGTTATGCAGAGGTACTGTTAACCTATGCAGAAGCGTTGGCTGAATTGGGTACACTTAACCAATCGCAGTTAGATGAGTCTGTTAACCTGATTAGAAGAAGAGTTGGCATGCCTGATCTTAATTTAGCACAGGCAAATGCATCTCCCGATCCATTATTGCAACAACAGTTTGATAATATTGAATCGAACCAGGGAGTAATTCTGGAAATCAGAAGAGAGCGTAGGGTTGAGTTTGCTTTTGAAAACAGTAGGTACGACGATCTGATGAGGTGGAAAGCAGGGAAATTATTGACCAAAAGCCCGGAAGGAATGTATTTTCCAGGTTTAGGCAAGTATGATTTAACGGGAGATGGAGTTGAAGATATTATTTTGATTGATAAGTCTGTTACCATTCCGGCAGAAGACAAGAAAGAAAAAAATTCATTAGGAGTAGTGCTTACCTATTATCGTACTGGTGAGATAGGAGCCGATGCTACTGTATATCTGAAAAATGGTGCCAATGGAGGAGCGATCGTAACTGAAAATGTTACCCGTAAGTTTGAGGATCCGAAATATTATTATCGTCCTATTCCTCAGCAACAGATTATATTAAATTCGAACCTAAAACAAGTATTTGGGTGGTAATGACCAATATGCCAATTTAGAAATAAAAACAAGATGACAACACTGAAAAGAAGATCTTTACTAAAGGCAGCAGGACTAGCTGTTGGCGCCGTAGCAACCAGCGGCCTGTCTGCCTTTGCTTCCAATCCGGAAAAGCAGGATAAGAAAACCAAAAAACTGGCTCTTTCTGTTGCTCATATAACCGATGTGCATATTGGAGAAGGTGAAAATGCCCCCGAACGGTTTAAAAAATGCTTAAAACATATAATTACTAAGCACAAACCAGATTTCTTTTTGAATGGTGGTGATTCTATTGGTGATGCATCCTACGATAATGTTGTATATGATCAGGTAATTAAGCAATGGAGTATTTGGGACGATTGCATAAAAACATTGGATAAATATGAAGTTCACAGCTGCATTGGTAACCACGATTCATGGTGGAAGGCTCCATCTAAAGAGCATGAAATGTATGGGAAAGACTATGTGGTTAAACGCTTGAAGATTCCTAACAGATATTACAGCTTTTCAAAAAAGAACTGGCATTTTATTGTACTTGATGGTAACAATGCCAATATCTCACTAGATCAGGAACAATACGAATGGTTGGAGAAAGAATTGGAGAAATTACCGGCATCTACACCAACATTGCTAATGTCGCATTATCCAATTTTAGGAACTACTCAGGTTCTTGTAGGTGGGGGTCACTCCGATTGTAAGAAGCTAAAAGACCTGTTTCAGAAGCATCGCGATAAAGTAAGAGTTTGCTTAAGCGGGCATAATCACTTATCAGATAATACTCATTATAATGATGTTTTGTATTGCTGCAATGGAGCAATGAGTGGCTTTTGGTGGGGTATAGGCGATGCTGAATCTGCCGGCCCTGGTTGTTATTTAGAAACCCCTCCCGGTTATGCAATGCTGAATCTATATGAAGATGGAACAGTTGAAAACGAATATTTTCCACACACTTATTAACAAACTATGAGAATCCCATTTATTTTAACAATCTGCTTTTTCTTATCGGTAGCAACCAATGCCCAGCAGAGAGAACAAAAAGTGGTTTACATTATTGCTGATGGCATTCCTGCCGATGTAATTGAAACCCAAAATCTTCCCAATTTTAAGAAGATCATACAAGCAGGGTCTTATTCCCGGATGTATGTTGGGGGTGGCAAAGGTACTTACAATGAAACCCCTACCATATCTGCCGTTGGTTATAACAGCTTGCTAACCGGCACCTGGGTAAATAAGCACAATGTGCCCGACAATGATATTAAGGAGCCTAATTATAACTATCAGAACATATTCAGGTTGTTTAAAGCCCAATATCCAAATAAGAAATCTGCTATTTTCTCTAGCTGGACAGATAACCGTACCAAATTACTTGGCCATAATTTACCGGAAGCGGGAAACCTAAAGGTTGATTATTTTTTTGATGGCTATGAACTAGATACCGTTCGCTTTAAGCATGATAAAAACGCAGATTATATGCACCGTATTGATGAACAGGTAATTGCTGATGCATCGAATACCATTCATGATAAAGCGCCTGATCTTTCCTGGATTTATCTGGAATATACAGATGATATGGGGCATGCACATGGCGATAGTCCTGAATTCTATAATGCTGTAGCGATGCTGGATAAGCAGGTAGGTAAAGTTTGGGAGGCAATAAGCTATCGTCAGAAAAACTTTAAAGAAGACTGGTTAATTGTTATCACAACGGATCATGGTCGTGATGAAAAAAGTGGAAAAGGACATGGTGGACAATCCGACAGGCAAAGATCAACCTGGATGGTAAGCAATTATAAAAACCTAAACACTTATGGTCAATATTTTGATCTTGGCGTAGTTGACATAATGCCTTCAATAGCCAATTATTTAAATGTAAAACTGCCTGACAGTGTAGCACAAGAAGTAGATGGCACTTCTTTCATTGGTCCGGTATCTATTGCAGCGCTTAAAACAATCTTTACTCAGAATCATATTGATATCAGCTGGAAAGCCTTGCAAAAAACCGGAAAGGTTAAAATATGGCTGGCAACAACAAATAATTTTAAAACAGAAGGAAAAGATACTTATCATCTTTTAGGTGAAACAGATCTTAGTCAGCAGCATTTTTTTGCCGATGTTAAAGCTTATCCATCAGAGTTTTATAAGGTTGTTATTCAGGCTAAAGATAATACCCTTAACAAATGGGTAGTCCTTTCTCCGGCAAAATAGATACGATAAGCAATGGTAAAATTACAAGTCTAACTTGTAATTTTACCATTATGAATTCACCAGAAGCATTATTAATAAAGCAAGCAAGATTAGATTCAAACAACTGCATCGCAAAAAAGGATGTAGACGGAGTATCTAAATATTGGCTTGACGATTTTGTACAAATCGCTGGCGACGGTAGCCATACCATTGGCAAAGCCGAAATTGCTGCCGACTGGAAATACATGTTTTCCAAAAGCAGTCCGCTTTTTGAGCGCATCCCCGAAACAATTGTGATCAGTAAAAGTGGCGATCTGGCATGGGAAAACGGGAAATGGAATTACAAAAATGACAAGTATCATGGTAATTATGCCGCAATGTGGCGTAAGATAAAAGGAAAATGGCTTACACAAAGCGAACTTTATGTTTCACTAAACTAGTTTGGTTATAGCATAAATTAATCCCGAGTCATTAACTTAGAGCACATAACCCAATAGATATGAAGATAGCTGTTTTTAGTACTTACCGATATGATGAAGAATTTTTAAGCCGATTCAATACCGGTCATGAGTTATCTTTTTTTACAGTTGCCTTAACGGAAGAAACCGTTAAGCTAGCCGAAGGTTTCGATGCAATATGCATTTTTGTAAATGATCGTGTTGATTCTGAGATCATAAAGACCCTGCATAAAGGAGGAATAAAACTAATTGTTTTGCGCTGTGCTGGCTTCAATAATGTGGCAATTGAAACAGCAAATGAATTGGGTATTCCTGTTTTAAGAGTCCCTGCCTATTCGCCAGAGGCAGTGGCAGAACATGCGATAGCCCTAATTCTTACCCTGAACCGTAAAACACATAAAGCTTATAACCGGATTCGTGAAGGTAATTTCTCCCTGGAGAAACTCATGGGTTTTAATTTACATAGACACAAGGTAGCCGTAATAGGCACTGGAAACATAGGTAAGGCTTTTTGTAGAATCTTAAAAGGTTTTGGTTGTTTAATAAGCGCATATGATCCTTATCCATCTACAGAACTTCAGGACCTTGGCGTTAAATATGGTACTTTACAGGAAACATTAAATGATGCGGATATTGTAGCGCTTCATTGTCCGCTTACCGAAACAACCAAACATTTGATCAACAAGGAAACCCTTAAACTTTTTAAAGAGGGTGCAATGCTGATCAATACGAGCAGGGGAGGTCTGATCGATACAAAAGCAGTTATCAAAGCTTTAAAGACCGGACAACTTGGGTATTTGGGCCTTGATGTTTATGAGCAGGAAAGCACCTTGTTTTTTCACGACCACTCAGAAAATGTTATTCA
Organism: Pedobacter sp. 05L430; assembly: GCF_056397585.1. NCBI lineage: Bacteria > Pseudomonadati > Bacteroidota > Sphingobacteriia > Sphingobacteriales > Sphingobacteriaceae > Pedobacter > Pedobacter sp. 05L430. The sequence goes on from NZ_JBFTNT010000029.1 coordinate 10,062, forward strand.
GGATGATCTGATTACCCGTCTTATCTCTTTCCCCAATGTACTAATTACTTCTCATCAAGGCTTTTTTACCAAAGAAGCGATGGAAGAAATAGCTCAAATTACATTTAAAAATATAGATGCATTTTCGAAAGGAGAAGAATTGGTAAACCGTGTAAAATAGAGATTTTACAAACGCATGCCCCTTAAAAATTCATCAACCTGCATGCGTTTTTTGCCTTCATACTGTAGATCAGTGAATTTGATAAAACCATCTCTGGCGGCAAACTTTAAATAAGTTTTGCCATCAGATAAAAAACTTCCAGGCGAGATACCAGGTTCTTTTTCTTCAAACTCTGCTTTAAACACCTTAAGGGTTTTATCATTTAGTTTAGTAAAAGCAGTAGGGTAAGGGCTTAATCCACGAATCAGGTTGTATATTTTATCGCCAGACAGGTTCCAATCTATTAAACAATGTTCTTTGAATATCTTTGGCGCATGTTTCAGCTCATCACTTTGTGGTTGAGGCTGCTCTGTATAGTTGCCGGCTTCTATAGCCTTTACGGTCTTCACCAGCAATCCTGCGCCTACATTCATTAACTTATCGTGTAAATCTCCCGCAGTGTCATCATTATTGATCGATACGCCTTCAGAAAATATTACATCACCTGTATCAATTTCATGTTTCAAAAAGAATGTAGTAACGCCACTTTCTTTTTCTCCATTAATGATCGCATGATTTATCGGAGCCGCTCCACGATATTGCGGCAGCAAAGATGCATGAAGGTTAATCGTTCCCTTTGCCGGCATATTCCATACCATTTCAGGCAACATTCTAAAAGCTACTACTACCTGTAAATCGGCATTTAGGCTTTTTAGTTCATCAATAAACAAAGGGTCTTTTAGTTTTAAGGGCTGCAATACCTTTATCCCCTTTGATACTGCATACTGTTTAACAGCACTTTCATGAAGTTTTTGTCCGCGACCAGCGGGCTTATCTGCTGCAGTAACCACACCAACAACATCAAATCCGGCTTCAACTAAAGCATTTAAAGAAGCAACTGCAAAATCGGGCGTACCCATAAAAACTATTTTCATCAACCAGTGTTTTAGGTGGCAAAATAACTAAAAAATTAGCGCATATAAAGCTAATGCCTGCTATTCTTTAGGGGCTTTTTTTACGGAATGAACGGGTTGTTCGCTTTCTTCCCTTTTCTTGGCAGGGTTCTTAAAGTTTGCCTCTTCCTTGTTATAATCCTTATCCTCAGGCTTTTTTACAGCCTTATTTCCAGCAGGAACCTTGTCTTTAGAAACTTCTTCTCTGAAGTTACTACTTGGCTTTTCATTTTTCTTTTTAGGTTCGCTATTCATATCCAAAGTCTTTAATAGCTGCCATTAGCGGCTGCTTATGGATATAACAAGTATTTTTTGCGCATTGTTTTGTAATTACTTAATCCCGGCTCCCAGCTTGCCCTTATTTCTTCTTCAGATTTACCGGCAATAATCTGCGCCCTAAAGCTCGAAACGCCAATAAGCTTTTCAATAGTGCCCATTTGTTTGCTCAATTTAGAGTTAAAGAAATCTGCTTTGTTTGGAGATGCCTTGTATAACTCAATTAACCAGCTCAGTTTTATTTTCTTTTCCTTTCTAAACTCATTTACATCGTATTCCCTAAGATCCAACCCATAACAAAGCTGGTTCATAAACAATGGAGATTCAGACATCCCTTTAATGCTTTTTGGGGTAAACGAAAAGGTGTATTTATCCTTTAAAAAAGGAGAACCCACTATAGTAAATGGAAACATAGTGCCGCGCCCATGGTTTAAATAAGTGCCCTCAAATAAGCAGGTAGTAGGGTATAGTAAAATCGACTGCGCAGTATTTAAGTTTGGTGATGGTTTTATCGGGAGTTCATAAGGAGTATCATGCGTATAGTTGGCAACCTTAATTACTTTGATCTTGCATTTCAATTTATTATCAAGCCAGCCTTCTCCATTTAGCATTTGAGCGTATTCGCCTACAGTTAATCCATGTACAACTGGAATAGGTTTTAAACCAATACCCGATTTGTGCTGCGGCTCCAATATAGGCCCATCAATGTAAAAACCATTAGGATTTGGTCTGTCAAGAATCAATACTTCTTTTTTATTAGCGGCACAGGCTTCCATTACATGTTGCAAAGTATTTATGTAAGTATAAAAACGAACACCAACGTCCTGAATATCGAATATCATCACATCAATATCAGCTAAATCTGCAGCTGTAGGGGCCGAGTGTTTTCCATATAATGAAACCACTTTAATGCCTGTTTTTTTATCAATTTCATCATCAACGCTAGTACCATTGCTGGCATCGCCTCTAAAACCATGCTCGGGTCCAAATATCTTAACCACTTTCACACCAAGCGCAAGTAGGCTATCAACCGTTGTTTCTTTTCCAATAATGGAGGTTGGGTTTACCACCATACCTACTCGTTTTCCTTTTAGATAAGGCACATACAATTCTGTTTGTTCTGCACCAGTACGTAGCTCCTCTGCTTTGGGCTTGTCAAAGTTTTCGGCTTTCACCTTATATGGATTTGGCACCGCAGGGTTAAGTGCTATTTTGGTCGATGATCCACAAGCCTGAAGAGAAAGCGTAAGCAATGCAGTACTTAAGATATGTATAATGGATGATGTCATTTAGTAACTTTTTCTAACTAATAAAAAAACGAGACAAAAAATAAATGAGTTGTTTAGGTAACGTTAACTTTTGAAGAACCCTAACTCTATAAAGTTAAAGGTAATAAAAAATGGTTGATTAGAGACCTCATTGTATATTTCGGTTCAGCTTACATGTTACCAATGGCTGATCATAAATTCAAAGCATGCAAAAAAGGCGCCCGGGACGGATGGCCCGGGCGGTAGTACTATTCAGCAGCAGCCTGCTCGTTGATCRCACCAACAGCGATTTCGGTCAGAGCTACATCAGTTGCTTTTTCATTATCCAGGGTGAACTGCAGCAGTTCAGCCACATCACTGTGTCCCATGTTCTGTGCGAAGACCACCAAGGTGCCATAAGTTGCGATCTCATAATGCTCGACCTTTTGCGCTGCCAGAATCAGTCCTGCGTCGCGGATCAGTGTTCCGGCGTCAGTATCTTCGATGATGCTGTTTGCCTCTTTAAGTAATCCTTCCATCGCATCACATTTTTTTGCCTGTGCTTTTTCGTCAAGCAGAGCAAAAACCTGTTCCAGAGTTGCGATATGAGTGTTGGTTTCCTCAGCATGCTTTTCAAATGCTGCGGCAAGTTCAGGACTCGTGGCTGCTTTTTTCATTTTTGGGAGGGCTTTAACCAGGTGCTTTTCCGCCCAGTAAATGTCTTTCAATTCATCCACGAAGAATTCATGAAATTCAGAATCTTCCATTTTTCCTGTTTTCGGAGTTACCGCTTTTTTAGCTGTTGTTTTTGTAGTTGCCATGATGATGTTTTTTATGGGTTAAATGTATGTTCTTAACACTAAAGAGATAACTTTGTTTAATTTATTTTGTATTTTTATAAACAAAATGTACAGATAATATTGCCCAGGGCTATTATTCAATCATATTAAGCCATTTTTTATTTTTTTTGAAGTCCATGCTTAAAACCTTTTATCCCTGCCACTGTTAATAGCGTTATTTACATAAGCTATGAAAACAATTAAACCTAAATTCAATCAAAATGGAACCATTCAACATAAAGATMAGCCATGGTAGTCGGCAGCTTACTTTAACCATTCTTCCATTGGAGGATGATGTATTTAAAATCATTTATTACAACGGAATTCTGGGTGGAGTTAAAAAGCAGGGAAAACAGTGGGAACTACTTTCTTTAGATGAAGTTGCAGGCGAGGACCTGCCTTTTTATGAACCAAAACATGGAGAAGACCGTATCGAAATAGAGCTCACTGAACAAATTGCAGACCGCATCGGTGTAGAGATTGAGCTTCATTTGGAGGAGTAGCAGTAAACCTGCTTAGTTAAAAATACTTTTTATGAAGTCCTACTTAGCAAATTATTATTCAGGAACCAGTGGCTTATTGCTGCCGGTTCGCAATAAACTTTTCTATCCGGAGGAATTTAAAGATAAAAGTAGATTATGTTTCTACAGTTCGATCATGAACAGTATAGAAGTCAACAGCTCTTTTTACAAAGTTCCGATGGCTTCTACGGTGAAGAAATGGGCTGAGGATGTACCCGAAACATTCAGATTTACTTTTAAACTTTCCAAAGAGATTACTCACAACAAGGAGCTGGCTTTTGATCCGCAGGCGGTAAGTGCTTTTATGGAAGTTATCTCATTTGTGGGGGATAAAAGAGGTTGTGTTTTGGTCCAGTTTCCGCCGAGTGTGCGAATAGGTAATTTAAAGCAGCTGGAGCTCCTAATGAGTGTCCTGCGTAAAAGTGATCCGCATTACACCTGGAACATCGCTCTGGAATTCCGGCACGTTTCCCTTTATAGTGATGTAGTATACAGGCTACTGGAAGATTACCGAATGGCGATGGTGATCCAAGATAAGCCGCCAGCGGTAACACCCATGATGGAAAGCGAGCTTCCTTTCGTATACCTGCGCTTTCATGGACCGGGAGGCAGTTATAGGGGAAGTTATGAGGATGAGCTGCTTTATGAGTATGCAAGCTACATTAATGATTGGATTTCAGAAGGAAAAACCGTGTACAGCTATTTTAACAACACCATGGGAGAAGCGATAAGTAACCTGTTTACGCTTAGTGATCTGGTGGGGACTCTGGCTCTGAATAACAATTGATCGATGTAGTCTGTTTAAGCGACATCACTTCATCCCATCCTTACTACGTGTTTGGTGTATTGCAAACAATATGGGTGTTTAACTGTTTTTCATTAATATTTTAACAAAGAGAGTAAGATATGCTTTGGTAAAGCGTGAAATCTCCGGGGATTGTAACTGGTATTATGGGTTAAGAAACGCGAATTAAGCGAATTAAAAGGATGAGGCTTAAGGCAACTAGCTAATCCTGAAATTTAATAATTATTTGATAGATTTAGAAAAGTGTCCGATTATAATGACTAAGAAAATAAATAAACTGCAGGATCAGAAAAAAGCAGGGCTACTGCCGAAATCACGAACAGGAATTAATGGTTTGGACGAGATAACCGAGGGTGGTCTTCCAGTTGGCAGACCTACCTTGATATGCGGCTCGGCTGGGTGTGGTAAAACGCTTATGTCTATAGAATTTATTGTGCGGGGGGCGTTAATTTACAATGAGCCAGGTGTATTTATGGCATTTGAAGAGAAAGCAGATGAGTTGGCCGTGAACGTTGCTTCCCTGGGCTTTGATTTGAATCAGTTGATTGAAGATAAGCTGATCAGAATAGACCACGTTCATATTGAAAGGAGCGAAATTGAAGAGACGGGTGAATATGATCTCGAGGGCCTTTTCATTAGGCTCGGTTATGCGATAGACAGTATAGGTGCAAAGCGCGTTGTATTAGATACCATTGAAAATCTTTTTGCAGGATTAGACAACCAAACTGTATTAAGGTCTGAAATCCGCAGACTCTTCCAGTGGTTAAAAGAAAAAGGTGTTACTGCAATCATTACTGGTGAGCGAGGTGACAACTCTTTAACCCGGCAGGGCTTAGAGGAATATGTATCTGACTGTGTAATTCTGTTAGAGAACAGGATCAGTAACCAGATTTCAACGCGGTTGCTGAGAATCGTTAAATATCGCGGTTCTGTACATGGTACTAATGAATATCCCTTTTTAATTGACGAAGACGGCATTTCTGTACTGCCCGTCACTTCCTTACAACTGGATTCCGCAGTTTCTACAGAATCGATCTCTTCAGGGATCGCCAGCCTTGATACAATGCTGGGCGGCGCTGGATTTTACAAGGGAAGCAGCATCCTGATTTCCGGCACTGCCGGTACAGGTAAAACCAGTATTGCATCTTCGTTTGCAAACGCCAATTGTTTGGATGGTAAAAAATGCATCTATTTTGCTTTTGAAGAGTCACCTCATCAAATCATTAGAAATATGCGTTCTATTGGCATTGATTTGAATAACCATATAAAATCTGGCCTCCTGGAATTCCATGCTTCCAGGCCAACCTTACATGGGCTAGAGATGCATCTGGTCGCTATCCATAAGAATATTAAACGGTTTAAACCTGATATTGTGGTCCTTGATCCGGTTACCAATCTTATTACTGTAGGATCAGTAAGTGAAGTAAAGTCTATGTTGATCAGGTTGGTGGATTACCTGCAAAACGAGGGTATCACGGTAATGTTTACCGCACTTTCCTTAAATAACACTTTCAATGAGCAGACAGATGAGGGAATATCTTCTTTAGTAGACGCCTGGCTGCTCATCCGGGATATTGAGTCAAATGGCGAGCGCAACCGTGGTTTATATGTGATGAAATCGAGAGGTATGGGACACTCTAACCAGATCAGGGAATTTATCATCGCAGACGAAGGTCTGGAGTTGGTAGATGTTTACCTGGGTCCAGATGGTGTTCTGGTCGGTTCGGCAAGAGAAGCACATATTTTACGTGAGCAAACGGGACAGGCCCTGCACGGTCAGGCGGTTAGTCGTAAAGATCGTGAAATTAGCAGAAAACGTAAGTTGCTGGAAGCGAAGATCGCCGGATTGCAGACCGAATTCGAATCTGTGGAAGAGGAACTAAACAAGGTATATCTTGAAGAAGAATTGAAACATAAAATACAAGAAGATAACCGAAGGGAGATGATTGAAAAACGCAAGAGCATTAAAGCAAAGAAATAATGGGGACGACGGAACAAACCTGGGAATTAAGGCTGTACATCGCCGGTAAGACACCAAAGTCTGTAAGTGCGCTAAGCAATCTTAAGAAGTATTGTGAAGAACATTTACATGGCAAATATAAAATAGAAGTGATCGATTTGCTAGAGAAGCCACAATTGGCCGAAGGCGACCAGATTTTTGCMGTGCCAACCCTGGTAAGAAAAGTTCCGGTGCCGATCCGTAAAATTATCGGGGATCTCAGTAATGAGGAGAAAGTTCTTGTCGGTTTAAATATCATCTCTGTAAAATCGAGTGTGGATGTCAAATAGCTCACAATATCGACTGGTGCTGTTTATTTCTGGCGCGTCGCCGAATTCTGTGCGCGCATTAAATAACCTCAAGCAAATTTGCGAAATACACCTTAAAGGAAATTATAAACTGGAAGTGGTGGATGTATATCAGCAACCGGAGCTAGCAAAGCAAGAGCAGATCATTGCCCTCCCCACTTTAATCAGAAAAAATCCGACCCCCACGCGGCATTTGATAGGCGACATGTCTGATCGGGCCAGAGTTTTGCGCGGACTGGGCATTAATCCCTCAGATATAGCGATCTAAATAGTTATGCAGTACGAAAATACAAAGGAGCAACTGGAAGCCGAATTGGCGGAATTACGGCATCAACTGGAGGAAGCCACTGACACGATAGAGGCCATCAGAACTGGAATGGTAGATGCCCTAGTGGTGCAGGGCACATCCGGCCATCAGATCTATACACTTAAAAGTGCCGACCGTACCTTTAGGGTCTTAATCGAAAAAATGCAGCAGGGAGCGGTTACACTGAACAGTTCGGGTGTCATACTTTACTGCAATAGCTATTTTGCGGACATGTGTGCCATAACCTTGGRTGAGATTATCGGAAGGCACTTTGATGAATTTATCGGTGGGTATACCGCTGAAAAATTAAGCATTGTTTTATCCGCTGAAGGGCTGCGTGATTATAAAACCAAAGAAGTCCTAACTACAAATAGTGGTAAAGAAATGCCCGTTCAGCTTTCATTTACCAATCTCGATATGGAAGATGGTACGGCCTTAAGCATCATTTGTACAGATTTGACACAGCAGATAGAGGCTCAAAATAAAGCTGCAGATTTAACGGCCAAGACCGAAATGATTAAGCGAAAAGATGAATTTATCAGCATTGCCAGTCATGAACTCAAAACACCCATGACCAGTTTGAAGGCGTATTTACAATTAATCTCCAGGTACAGTAATGACAGTATCCCCGACCAGTTCACCATGCTAATCACTAAGGCTTCTGGTTCTTTAAATAAACTGGAGATATTAGTGAACGACCTGCTGGATGTGAGTAAGATACAAGCGGGCAAACTAAACTTCAGTAAAACCAAAGTTGAGATAAGCTTCCTTGTGAGAACATGCATTGAAAATGCTGGTTATATGTTTCCTGATTTTAAACTGAGACTCGACGCTGAAGGTGATTTTTTTGTATTGGGCAATCAGGAGCGGTTGGAACAGGTAGTGATGAATATGATCAGCAACGCCGTGAAATATTCTCCTGAAAATCGGAATGCTCTTATTAAGGTCTCCGCGGATGGCGATATGGTCAGAATTGCCGTTACGGATTACGGTATTGGTATGACTGAGCTGCAGCTCGGGAAAATTTTTGATCGTTTTTATCGCGTGGATGAAGCCAGTGTTCTGGCAGGGGGCTTAGGAATGGGCCTTTATATCTCCGAGGAAATTGTAAAGTCTCATGAGGGAGAAATGGGAGTTGTCAGTAACCTCGGCAAAGGGTCAACCTTCTATGTATTGTTACCATCAATAAGTTAAGCAAGGTGTTCGGAATGATCAAGAACATTAACAAAATGCAAACATTTACGGGGGGGGCTTGTTAACCAAAGAACAAAGCCAAAAATTATGAATAGCATTAATCAAAACCAGCCGGAAGAAAATTACGAAAACTTGAATAACAAGGACGCAGTGGAAAAAATCAGAGAACTCATTGCGGAGTCGGACATTTGTTTTTTCTGTACAAAGGCGGAAACAGGGCCTTCTATGGGGGTTCGGCCAATGAGTATACAGCAAGTAGAAGATAACGGAGACCTTTGGTTGGTTAGTGCCAATGATAGTCATACCAATCTGGAAATTAAGATGGCGCCTGAAGTAAAGCTCTACTTTAAAGGCTCCAAATATTCGGACTTCCTGTATTTAACCGGTACAGCAACCATTCATGATGATAAGGCAAAAATCAAGGCGCTCTGGAAGCCGCTCATGAAAACCTGGTTTACAGAAGGAGAAAATGATCCTAGGATATCATTAATTAAAGTAAGTCCTGGTGATGGTTATTATTGGGGTACAAAAAACGGCAACTTGGTTGCAGGCGTTAAAATGCTGATCGGTGCCGCAATAGGTAAGACATTAGACGATTCCATAGAAGGCCAGCTCAAAGTATAAAATCACATTTTTGCTGTAGCGGATTTTGTCTCTATTGGTGTTATGCGCTTTAAAATCAAGGATAATATGCCTGCATATGCGACATAGCCCACAAAAATAAAATAACCGGGTTGCAGCGAGGTGTTGTTTTGCGTTACAGTGGATAAGACCTCTTCATGTATATTCAGGTTCGAGAGCTGACTCTTTAAGATTCCGTTCAAGCCAATATAGGTCATTGCAATACCGACAACCATGACATCGGCCATGTCCCATTTACCCAAGTCAAAAGCCAAGTACCTGACCACGTTATTCTCTGCATATTTATCTTTGCCCCATATCTGGATGCCCTTTCCAATCATTCGCAGTACAGGGAGGATGACAACAAATAACAGAATCAATATGCCAACCAATATTGCGTCCGGCTTTGGCTGATCAATTAGTGCCTTTATGATGCCTAGTATACTCTTGCTCTGAAAAAATAGGACCTGGTTTTGAAAAGCTAATTTCTCCCCAAGAAGCGTAAAATTAAGCGATTGGATGCGGGCGTCAACTTCTATGATCGTAGCGGTGATACCCACCAGCAGGAGGATAAAAGCAAATAAAAGGGAGAGGATATAAAGCGGAGTATGAAGGCTTACCTGTTTTTTCATCAATAGCCAAAGGCAAAGGGCCAATAAGACGCAGCCAACCATCGCGTATGCATAATTGTAAGTTTGTTTACGTATTGTGATCAGCTTTGAATTGATCGTTTTTTCAAAATCTCCTGCATTTGAAACGCGGTATTTACTGTAGATATGACTGCTAACCGTAGCACTGGCTGGCTTGGTATTGTCGTAGGTTTCCTTCTCCAACTGATCTACTTTACTGGTCACGATACTTTTGAGCCTTTTCTTACTTGCTGGTCTGTTGATCCTGTTCACAATGGTACTGGCAAATGAGGGTACCTGTGCATGAAGGTCATCGGTGTCCACTAATGCATTGAAGGCCAATTTTTTGAGCTTACCGCCAATACTCTTTTGGGGTTTATTCACTTCGGCTACTGCCTTATTGACAAGACCGTTTAGCTGTTTTTCAACTTTTTCCTGAAGGTCTTTTTTCTGTTCTGCCGTCATGTCGAAGTCACTGATCTTTCCGTCCACCACTTTGGCAATCTTCTCCCGCCACTGATCTACCGAGAAAATGCCAAAGGTAATGTTGTTGGCCACACTATAATCTTCCTTTATCTCTTCTTGATGCTTAGAAAGTGTAGATACCCGGTAACCAAAATRGGCCTCTCCGCAGAGTAGGACACTTAACCCGGCGATAAGMAGGATTTTAAGCAACATCGTTTTTCTAGTGGGCGTCATAAGGAGTAATATATTTTAGTATGGTCGACAAAATAAGCCCGTATAGCACGAAGCTGATGAATATAATGTAGCCTGGCTGCAGCGCAGTATTGTGGGTGGTCAGCACAGTCAGATCGTCACTCTTTATATTCAGGCTCCTTAGTTGACTGTCCAGTAAGCCGTTCAAGCCTATGTATACCATCAGTATCGCAATGACAATAACATCAGCCATGCTCCACTTGCCCGATTGAAAGGCAAAGTACTTGATGATTTTATTCTCAGCAATTTTCCTTTTGCTTAGCAGATGGATTCCGGTAGCGCTCAGCTTCATTACCGGGAACAAGATGCTGAAGACCAGTATCAAAATACCCACCAATACCGAATCTACAGCCGGTTGCGCAATAAGCACTTTTACCACATCAAGAATGCTTTTGCTTTGAAAAAACAGCACCTGGTTTTCAAAGGTGACATGTTCGCCGAGTAACACAAAGTCCAGTGATTTAATGCGTGCGTCAACTTCGATCATGGATGCAGTTAACCCTACCGCAAGCAATATGAATGCAAACATCAGTGACATGATAAAGAGGGTGGCATGCAACTCTACCCGTTTCCTGAATATCCACCACAAGGATAGTACAACCACAATGCAGCCTAGCATGGCGAATGAATAATTGTAAGTTGCTGTCCTGATGCGTGATAGTGATGAGATCAGTTTATCGTTTAATTCTTCAGTTGAATTTACATTATATCTTTTATAGACCTTATCAGTTGCCGCCTTAGTTGCAGCCACCGTACTGTCTAAATATTCCGCACGTTCCAGGGCATCAAACTTTGACATGGCCGTTTTGCTAAGCTGCTTTTTGTTAGCCGGGTTATAAGCCTTTGCAAGTATTTCTGTGGCGAAGCCTGGAACCTGCTCCCGAATTTTGTCTGTATTAACAAAGGTTTTGATAACGAACTTTTTTATTTTACCATCAATGGTTTTCTTAGGTTTATTTACCAGTGCTTCTGCCTTGTCGATCAGTGCGAGAATGATTTGCTCAACCTCTTTCCGTAGTTCTTTCTTCTGTTTTGGAGTCAGGGTAAAATCACGGATCTGGTGATTCACAATGCCAGCTACTTTGTCCCGCCATTGCTCTACGGAAAAAACCCCTAGGGTAATGTTATTCACATCGGAATAATCCTGTTTGATCTCTTCCTGCTGGCCTGAGAGTTTGTGCAGCTGATAGCCAAAATATCCTTCCCCGCATAAAAATATAGCAAGGCCTAGTATGAGCAGCAACCTTGGAACAATTGATCCCTTCTTCAAAATCGTTTTTTCAAGGTCCATCATTTTTTTCTTTTGGTGAACCTTTTAAGCTGCCCCATATGTTCGGTTGGCACATTGTCTCCAAGCAGTTTCCCCCAGGGTTTAAGTCCGTTTATCCTGTCGAATATTATTTTTAGTACCGCGATAACAGGGATCGATAAAAACATACCCGGAACTCCCCATAGGGCTGCCCCTAGCAACACGATCACAATTGATATCAGCGCATTGATCTGAACCTTGGAGGACACGATTCTTGGGACAAGTATGTTATTGTCCAAAAATTGGATAAACGCATATGCGGCAATAATCAGCAGTTGTGTGGTAAAACCATCAGTGGTCAAGGTTGCCATTAATACAGGTAAGGCAATAGCGATGATGCCACCGATATAGGGCAACAGGTTCAGGATAGCCCCGATCACCCCTATAAGAATTGCATTCTGTACACCCAGTATTAACAATGCAGCTGAATTGAGTACGGCAACGATGGAAGTTTCGATGAGCAGCCCTACAATATAGCTCTGGATAGCACCTTTTGTCTCGCTAAGGATTTCAGCCACTTTAGTTTGATTCTCTTCAGAAAAAACTTCATAAAGGAAATTAAGGATAAGTGTTTTATAGAGCATAAGCAGGAAAACATATACCGGGATCAAAAAGATCACGCTTAAAATGCCCATTACGCCTGTAAGCGTTTGGCCGATCATGCCTTTGCTGCTGTTAGCCGCTTCGGTGATCATTTTGGTCTGCTTGCTTGCCGAAAATCCGAAGGATTTTTGGACCCATATCTGAAGATCGTGAAGTAACGTGCTTAATTTGTGCTTGATGGCATCCAGATCATCAAAAAAATGAGTAACCTGGGAGGAAAGAAGATACAGCACGCCAGCCAGCACAATGATTGCAATTAACATGGAGATGATAATGGCGATAATTTTGGGTACTTTTCTTTCCAGCCTGTTAGACAATGGGTTTAGAAGAATGGCAATCAGTCCGGCAAATGCAAGTGGGACAAGAATGTCTCTTAATACTGATAAAATAAAAACTGCGATCACTATGCCTAATAGTATAATCGGGACTTTGATATAAAAGGGGTAGTCTTTTTGCATAGCTGTTGAGTGCTTCCTTCACCTAACAATATTTAACCCAAGTAGTTTTATCAATACTCAATTATTTGTTGCGGATTAGCCATTAAATCATTCCATTAGGTCCCGTGGCTAAAAATGACTATTTCTAACTATTGCAATTGACGATGCGGAGTTCTAACTTCAATATTCTTACTATGGGCAATTGCTGTATTTGGCATTGATTTGCACCAACACTGATATAATACTGATTAATAAAAAAATGCATACAAATTATTTATAGCACTCTGGCTGATACCATTGGCCGCTTTTCAAAATTTGCCTTGTTTTAGCGTTTAACCAAACCGGGAGTTTAATTGATATGGACATTGTTACTGACCTTACAGCAGAAGCTGTTTGTTATATTATCCTCTATCAGGACATTTTAAAAGGCAAAGCCTCCGATCATTTAGATCAAAAGCTGCTGACCAAGAAAAGCTGGTTGAACCTTACTGTTGAAGACATCGAAGTTGAGGAGCTTACACCCAATCAACAGGAGCAGATTAAAGATTTAATCTGGCATAGTCCCGCCATGGAGGACCCGGCAAATCTTTCATATCGTTATTTTACAAGTACTCTAGGTCTTTTACAATGGCTGTCAACTAAAATACCCGGTGAAGATCATCCTGAAAAAAGATTGTTTTCCTGGCTTCCCTTTGTTGGTAAAAAGGAGGAAAATGAAGTGCTGATTCTTTTTCAGCCACCTTTTTTCTGGAGGCAGCAGATCAGGGCCTTGTTATACAATGAACCAAAAGAGCGGATTGCTCTGGTGGAAAAACTTCGTTACATGCCGCTTCAGGTCGTTTCAGTATTGGCAGGAACGGTAACAAGCCCATACCGGATACGACTTTATCAGTTGTATGAATTCTCTGATGAAAGTCCCGAACACCCGATCATTAAAGAACATGGACCAGGTATATTGAGTACCTCTGACAGAAAAGCCTATCTGGGGTGGTGGAAGGGAAAAACGGAGCTGGCCAAAGAATACCTGATTAATGACCGGAAGCTTTTGACAATGCTTAAGGAAGAAAGGGCTTTGCCCTTTGAAACACTTTTCCGCGATGAGTTGGTTGAAATCACAAAAGCCAGAAGAGCAAGAAAAGCAGAATACGATATCGCAAGCAAAAACCCTGCGGAGGATAAAAGAGAAAACACAGACAGCGATGCGTTGGATGATGGGGTCTTTGATCCGATGTGTAAAGCAGGTGAGATGGGCCTGATGGGAATTGCACTTTCCGGTGGTGGAATCCGCTCGGCTACTTTCAATTTGGGCATCTTGCAGCGGCTGGCCAATCTGAATGTCTTGAAAGAATTTGATTATATGTCTACCGTCTCTGGCGGAGGGTATATCGGTGCCTGGTTAAACTCCTGGATCAAGCGATCCGGCTCATTAAGCAAAGTTACTGATCGCCTATGTCCTGATAGATCCGGAGATCCATTGGCCGATGAAGTCCGTCCGGTCCGCTGGCTGCGAATGTTCAGCAACTACCTGTCTCCTAATGTGGGGATTATGTCACCCGATGCTTGGGGATCGGGGATGACCTGGCTTAGAAACACAGTCATCAACCAGGTTGTACTGCTGCTGATCCTGCTGACTGTCTTGTCAGCAATCTCTGATCTGTATGATACCTGGAATCTGCTGAAAGGCAAGGTTACTATGCTTAGTCCAAGAAACATTCTGATTTCCACTTTTGTCATGCTCGCTATTGGGTCGGTACTGGCCGCAATTGCGATGCGTTCTTTTTACCAGAGAGATAAGCAGGCACATAAAGGGGTGCTCAGAAGCATCTGGGAGAAACTGTCGCTTAGCTTCTCCTCACTAACCGAAATAAAAAGAATCATTCCAAATATTTTAGTTGCCTGGGCGAGCATTTGTGCTCTGGCAATCAGCATCTATTTTAATGCGATATACCCATACACTGATGATACCGGGCAGCGAAAATGGTTGATGCTGGCACTTTCTTTAGGCGCTTTTCTGGCCTTTTTATGGCTTGCGATTTGGGGTAATTATCATAAACGGGAAGACCTGATCGAGCTGGGTAAAGCCAATGTTAAAGGAAGAACAGAAAATGTGCCCCGGATTTCCAGTCCAACGGTCATTGCCATACTGCTTTCATCGGCAGTGGCCTCTGCATTGTTCGCCTTACTGATAATATTATTCTGGGAATTCGTCGCTTACTTTTACCGTGTTGCGCCTTCATTCACCAAAATTGCACCTCAAAAAATAATGTTGGTATTGGGCGCCCCAATAGTAATGGAAATCTTCTCTGTCGCAGTGATCACCAGGATGGCGCTGATGGGAAATCTGTTTCCAGATTACAGGCGTGAATGGTGGGGCAGGTTAGGAGGTTACATCCACCGTTTCATGCTGCTCTGGATAATTGTAACCTTTGCCTGTTTGATCATGCCTGACCTATGGCCTGAAAAACCCAGTGCAATGATTCCCGTGGCTTGGGGAGGATGGGCCGGCATTATTGGCTGGGGGGTGAAAAAGGCATTTGAATCCAGGGATGAAGAATCCGGTAAGTCTGCGAACATTATCAGTGTACTGATCAAGGTTGTACCCTTTCTGTTTATGATTGGTATTTTGCTGATCGGCTCCTGGATTAACGAGGGGATCAGACATGAGACCAGTGCATATTCAAATGATTTCTACGGGCAAAACCTTTATATTACTGTTATTCTGGCAGCATTGACCTTGGTTTTAAGCTGGCGTGTGGGTGTCAATGAATTCTCTCTGCATCACTTTTACCGCAACCGGCTGATCAGGGCTTTCCTTGGTGCAACCCGTACAAGGGAAGATCGGGTTAAAACGGCCAATCCATTTACCGGGTTTGATACCAACGATGACATCATATTGTCTTCTATGAAAGTAGAAAACGGCTATTTCGGTCCTTTTCCGATCATCAATGCCGCGCTAAACTCAACAGTGGTATCAGCGCTGGACCGTCAGGACCGGATGGCTGAGTCTTTTATCTTTTCTCCATTATATTGCGGCTATGACTTTAGTCCAACCCGCTCATCGACCTATAACATTGACAATGTGTACGAATATGGTTACCGGCCGACTGAAAAGTTTTCCAATAAAAACGGAGGACCCACCCTGGGAACAGCCATGGCTATATCAGGTGCTGCGGTAAGCCCAAACTGGGGATATCATTCCTCTGCAACCATGGCATTTTTAATGACCCTGTTCAATGTACGGCTGGGCTGGTGGATAGGCAATCCAAGGCGTGATCGCTGGAAAATGCAGGATCCGAAACTCGGGTTACTGTACTTGTTGAGAGACTTGGTCGGGAAGTCCGATATAGATATGAAATACGTATGCCTATCAGATGGGGGCCATTTTGACAACATGGGGCTTTATGAACTGGTACGCAGGCGATGTAGTTATATCCTGATAGGAGATGGAGAACAGGATCAGGAAGGAACCTGTGAAGGATTTGCAAATGCAATCAGGCGTTGTCGTATTGATTTTGGTGTTGAGATCAATATTGACCTGAAAAACATTACCAGCAAGTTAAAAGACAGGGATTCGGCACACATTGCAAGAGGCTATATCACCTATCCCGGATATGCGCAGAAGAAAGGAACATTGATTTACATCAAAGCATCACTGACAGGCGATGAACCGGTGGATATCCGCGAATATGCCTTAGCAAATACGGATTTCCCCCACCAATCAACAGGCGACCAGTTTTTTGACGAGGCTCAGTTTGAAAGTTACCGAAAACTGGGCTATCATTCCATAGACGATCTGAAGGAACTATACCTTCCCAATGGATAATCAATAACAAGTCAACCTTCATGTCTTTTATTCATTAAAGAATAAACAGAATATTAATGAAATAAAAAATGCATTTTTGCTACGTTACAATTTATTGCAAGAGGTTGAATACAGAATATTTCATAGCAGGGCGCATAGCAGTAAAATCTGAGCGCACATTCTCAAAACTAATAGTTCGTATTGCTATAGCAGGGGTAATGCTCAGTCTTGCTGTAATGATGCTTTCGGTTGCGATTATTAAAGGCTTTAAAAGCGAGATACAGGAAAAAGTAAGAGGTTACATTGGCGATGTGAGAATCTTTAAGTTTGATCTTAACAATTCATTTGAACTGTCGCCTTTTGTACCTGAACCCGAAACTATAGCCAAGCTTAAAAGCAATCCCGATATCGAATATTTTCAACCCTATGCAACAAAACCAGCCATCATTTCTGCTAATGATGAAGTTGAAGGCATAAATTTTAAAGGCATAGATAAGACCTTTAACTGGGATTATATACGTAAACACCTGGTAAGCGGAACAGTTATAAACTTTGCCGATAGTGCTGCCGCCACCAAGCAGATCATGATCTCTCAATTTACTGCCAACCGCCTTAAACTAAAAACAGGCGACGACTTTATCATGCATTTCGTACAGGATCCTCCTCGCAGGCGACCATTTAAAATAGTCGGAATTTATGATATTGGTGTAGAAGAGATCGACAAAGGCTTTGTAATGGGCGATCTTAATCTGATCCGCCGTTTAAACAACTGGAAGCCTAATGAAATAGGGGGTATAGAGATCAGAATTAAGAATTTTGCTAATCTTAAAACCGTTTCAACAAATATTTACACAGAACTGGAAACAAAGCTGAAGTCAGAATCCGTTCAAGACTATTTTCCGGCAATATTTACCTGGCTATCCCTGTTAGATGTAAACACAAAAATTATCCTTGCATTAATGATGGTAGTAGGCGTAATCAATATGATTACCGCTTTATTAATCATGATACTGGAACGCACCAATATGATCGGTATGCTAAAAACCTTTGGTATGACAGATTTTAGTGTAATGAAAATATTCCTCTATAATGCCCTTTACCTGGTAGGAATTGGAGTAATATTGGGCAATGTTCTGGGGCTTGGCTTAGCCTTTCTGCAAACCCATACCCATATTTTTAAATTAGATCAAACGTCTTATTACCTGGCGTATGTGCCAATTGAAATACAATTTACCGATGTGTTACTGTTAAACATCTCTACAATTGTAATTTGTTTTGTGGTACTTATTATACCTTCGTTATTGGTGAGCAGGATAAGTCCTTTAAAAGCAATCAGGTTTAAATAGAAAGCCAGCCTTGCCTCTTTTTCAATTCAGTAATATGAGCAAGGTGGTGACGGCAATGCCAGTCATACAAACCGGTATTTTCATTAATCTTTATACTTCTGCCATGTTCCGGATGTATAAAATCCCTTTCCAATTCTTCTGCAGTAAGTGAATTTAGTAGAAACACCCATCGCTGATGAAGTCCCTCCAAAATCCTCAGACTCGATTCAACTGGCAACCCCCTGCTATCCGCTAGTTCAGCCCATCTTTCTTCATAATAAGCCTTTATTACAGGGCTATCTTCGGTCAAAGCCCATTTCAGTCTTATCTGGCTGTTCATATGGCTGTCGGCACAATGATGAACCACCTGTCTAACTGTCCAGCCTCCTGGCCTGTAAGGAGTGTCTAGTTGTGCATCACTTAAATGAGCTACCTCTTTCCTTAAAGCTTCAGGAAACGAAGCAATAGTAGCAATATAACCATCCAATAAAGCTTTAGTGATTTGAGCAGGTTGCTCGAACTTTCCAATTGGGTAACGTAATTTTTCTAACTCAGTTGAAGTCATTTTGGTGGTTTATTTATATCTAATGCAAATCATTCACTACTACCAGTAAACTTAACAAATCTGTTTACCGATTTCTTAACAGCCTCTGATTTTGCTTTGTTTAATTCCCTAAAAAGACAAGTCTCAACAACTACAGATTTGCCTTTTATAGTCCTTTTCCATGTCCCCTCAATTATGCCGTCAACAATAATCATTCTGTCGAACACAGGGTTTTTCTTCCTAAACTCACTGGTTAATTTTATCGGATTAAATATTGCAGTGCGATCAATGTATCCCATACCATACTCATCGTAATCAGGCATCAGGAAACTCTTTTGAATCTTTTTAGCTAAAGAAGCATCCAATGCCAACTCTAATGTTTCCCTTTTTAGCAGGTATTCATTACCGTCAAATACCTCTTTGGTAAATACCTTGCTATCAAGCATAGCACCAGCCTTTTTTGCATCGGTAATGGTTAGGCCAGACCACACTGAGAAATCCTTAAGTGTAGCAGGCCCTCTGCTTGTAAAATATCGTTCGGCTAGCAATAATAAAGCCTCATCTTTAGCTATCGAGATCGCAGTTGACGCTCTTTCATCAAATAAAGCATAAGTAAATTGTTTGCCTTCGCGCCTGCCACTACACACCAAACAGTCCATCTCCGCATTCATCATTACATGACCCATTTGTCTGCCATTTAAACTGATCCCATTATTTTGAAACAGATCACTCAACTCAAGTCGGGTAAGGTGATGGCCACCGGTTAATGCCTTACCAATAATATCATTGCATTTATTAAAAAGCTTGCTGTCAAGTTCAAGCTCCCTTTCGTAATAAGCCATGGCTTTACGAATTCTGGGAGCAGTAAGCTCAAGCAACCATCTAATGTCCTCTGGAGTTGCAAAATGCCAGGTAGGGCGAAGCAAGTGAGTCCTTAGTATTTGGCCATCATTAAAGGCTTTTTCTACATCCGCATCGGTAACATTGTTTAACCGCAAACCAATTGCCCATTTCGACATCGCATATTCCTGCGCCTGCATGGCCACCATCCATCTCACGATTTCCTGAGGAGTACTAAACGAAGTTTTGGCAATTTGCTGATTAAAGAGCCGGTAATTAATAATGTCAGAAACATTCATATAGGGATGTGTACGATGTTAATTCTCGCAGGCTAATAAATTAGATTGCCCTAAACGCTGACAACCCCTGCTTGCAGGCACGGCAACCATACCAACAGGCAGATAATTTACTGTTGCAATTGTTTTAGGTACATAAATAACCACTTCCGTTCTGCTATAAGAATGAGGCAGGTATTTAATGTAATAACCATCAGGATGCAAACCCCATATCCCCCTTGGGAAATCTGTATTTGGAGCAGCACTGCCACTAAGCATTGCCAATTGTTCAATTTGATCGTACGATGAATTGGCCTGATATAACAGACCTCTCATTTTGTTCTCAATTTCTACAATGGTCTTGGCAGGCTCAGGTAGGTTGGCAGTTATCTTTAACATCGCTTCGCTTGATAAATAATCCATTATGCTGCTGCTTAAGGCCGACAAATCATTTTTGTTAAGCAATTTAGCGGCTACAAGCTGAAGATCAGGCGAGAGTTTACTGAAGTTAGTTTTTGCAATTATTGCCCATAAAAGCAATTGTACTTTGCTTTGTTCAATCTCTGGATGCTGCTCCCAATTCGCGATAAGCGTTCTGGCAATCGTTTCTTTTGGGCCTGCCAAAGGTGCATACAAGTAGCCGTCGCCATTACCCGGCCCGTGGGTACCTGCTTTTAAGCAAAAACTTTTAAAAGTTCCGGTATAAAAACCCGGTTTTAAAGTAAAGCCCTGTGCCGATGTATAGCTTGAGGTTAAATCACAAAGTTTCTTTTTAACCGAGTCAGCGCCAAAGTCTACAGGCATTGTTTCGGTCTTGTTGCAATCGTCAAAGTTGGTGGTTATAGGGTCACTTTGAAGTAGCTTAAGTTGTTTGTTATTAAGGATGCTACCTGCGGCGTTGTTTAACGCATCTTTTAATTTGCCGAATTGTGCATTGGCATTAACACAACAAACCAGTAATAGCAAGATCAGGATTGGAGAGGTCTTTTTCATATAGATGTAATTTAAGATAGATGGTAAATCTACTATCAAATTTAACAACTATTTCTTGCCACCCAAACTTAATTTCAGGTTCAGACCAGCGGTGTTTATTTTGATGTTTTTGTCGCCATAACCGCGCAGCGAGGGTTTAAAGAAAGGCTCAAAAGTTAACGTGCTGCTTTTTCCAAGCGACTGATTAATCCCTATTGCAAAAATGGCACTATTGGCAAAGTCAAATCCCTTAAAATTGCTTTCTTCAGTTTTTCCTTTAAAGTCTGAATAACTATTTGAATAAGGGTTAAAGCCACTTATGGAACTGGAATATTTTTGATTGAGGTAGGTGCTTGAATTTACGCCTGTAGAAAGATAGTACTTGCCGCTTTTTCCGGGATAAAATTTAACAGCTACAGGAATGTCTATATTAAGAAATCGTGCGTCTAATTTAGTGCCATTTGCCCCAACTACATAACCGTTTATAAGGGCAGCATCTGCTGCACTGCTGGACAAGTTAGATAATGATGAGGGCACGGAGCTCTGATAAGTAATATTGGTTTCACTAATGCCGGCACCCATAGAAAGGTAAACGTTCTTATTGATCCGAATGTTGGCATTGAAACCCGCACCTGCATTTACTTTTACCGGATTATCTGCGTAATAATTTAAAAATGTAGCTGTATAAACATCAAACAATGCATTTTTTTTATCTTCTCTGGCTTTTTTACCAGCCGACGCCAATACAGGTTTATTTTCTTTTTCATTCTCTTTTTGTAAGAACTCAAGTATTGTAGGTTTAGTGGTCTTTACACTATCGGGTTTAACGGCAACAACATTTGCAAGCAGATTGGCGCTATCTCTGCCGGGCTCATTGCTGTTTATGATTGTATCAGTAATACTAACAGGTATTAATTGTTTTTCCTCTAAGTTGGCTGGCGCAATTCCTTTAACGATTTTTGCAGATACAATTTTTTTGTCAAAAGTATTGATCTCTTTATTAGTGGCTTTATCTAAATTACTGTCGGTTTTTTGAGGCGCTATAGGCGTTGCTTTTGCGGTATTATTTTGCTGACTAACATTCTTGAAAGAATCATTATTATTAGTGTTAAATAAGAAAACCCCAGCTAGCAGTAAAGACGCAGCGATGCCAGATAACCAAAGGTACAGCGGCTTATGACTGCTTTTTGAAGGGAAATCTTTTCTAAGTTCTGCCCAGCCATAATCTGCCCCTTCAGTATCAAATTCTTCGAAAACTGCCTTAATATGATTGCTGAATTTATCGTCTAACGTGTTCATATCTTTATAAGGTCACTTTGTATTAATTTTTGCAATGCCTGTTTAGCCCGGGTAAGGTAAGTTCTAGATGAGCTTTCGGGTATATTT
>NZ_JBFTNT010000030.1:0-31284 GCF_056397585.1 Pedobacter sp. 05L430
CTATTAAATCGGGATTTAAAGTATGGAAACCCAAAGACAGCATTTTTAATATTGAAGTTGTCTCTTATTTTGAAACAAGTAATTTAAAGCAAACAGAAAATAATACTTTTGAGGTAATAAATGATGGATTTGTGGAGTTCATATTCAACGTACCATATCTGTTTATTAGTGAGGTATTGTAATTAGATAAAGAAGCTTTTATGATAATTTTAAGGAAAGCAAAAGAAGAGGATATTGCCACTATTCAGGATCTGGCAGATAGGACATGGCGAATTACGTATGCCGAATATCTTTCAACCGAACAGATTGATTATATGTTAGAGAAAATGTATAACCGGGGAGAATTGCTTTCGCAATTGGAGAAGGGGCATACATTTTTGATAGCTGAGGAAGATAATGAAGACCTGGGTTTTGCAGGGTTTTCGGTTATAGAGCCTGAAAGCCATGCTTATAAACTACATAAGTTATATGTTTTGCCCCAAACGCACGGAAGGGGTGTAGGTAAGCTATTGATAAACGAAGTTTTTAACCTGGTAAAAAGGGCGGGCGGTAAATCACTTCAGTTAAATGTTAATAAGAACAATAAGGCCAAAGACTTTTATGAAAGAGCAGGTTTTATAATAAAAGAAACCGTTGTCCTGGATATCGGAAACGGTTTCGTTATGGACGATTACGTCATGGAGAAACCCATCATATAGACCTAGTTATTTTCCAGTTTAGGAATTCTTGTTGGCGTATCAATACCTTTTATAATGCTTATTGCGCTTTTGGCAATACCTTTAATGGTCGACAATATATTGTCTGAATCAAGGGTACTGTATTCGTCTTTTACGGTGTGATAAAACTTATCGGTATCTATTTGATCTGTGCTTATCGTATGTGCCGGAACGCCAAGAGCAGCTAATGTAGCATTGTCGCTTCTATAGAATAGATTTTGTTGTGGGTAAGGATCAGGGTGAAAAGTAAATTCTGTTCCTTTCAAGTTTTTCTGTAAGATCTGGCCAAAATCTGATTTATCATAGCCTGTTATAAAGGCTGTGTTTTTACCAAATTTACTGTCTTTACCAATCATTTCTATATTAAACATGGCTACAACATCGTCCGGATTTAATTTTTCCGAGAAATGCCTGGCACCAAAACCTCCAATTTCTTCTGCTGTAAAGGCTACAAATATTAGGGTGCGCTCATTATTGTTTAACTTCTTGTAATACTTGGCTAAAGCAATCATTGCTGTTGTGCCTGATGCATCATCATCTGCACCGTTTGCAATGCTGTCTTGTCCATCAGCTTTAATTATACCAAGGTGATCATAATGTCCTGAAAAGATGACCAATTCTTTGGCTTTTGATTTTCCGGGAATCATCCCTGCAACATTGAATAAAGGCATTTTTGCAAAAGAGTTTTTCAAGTCTACTTTAAAATCGCTTGCTACAGTGTCCTTATCAAGGACAAAAACAAGAGCAGTTGACTTGGCATTTAAATCTTTTTCGTCCAATATGCTTCCTTTGTCAAAGTATCCTTTGATTCTGTTAAAGGCATCTGCAAATTTTGCATCAACCAATATCAACTGTTTCTTGCCGCTTCTGCTAATTGGTCTGAACTGATCCATAAAAGGCTTAGAGGGATCAAGTTTTATCCATCCATCGCTGTTGGTGTTGTCAAAAGTTAGGTTTTCTGAGGTATTCCCAAATACCAGGATGTTTGCCGGATCAATGTTTGCGCCATCAATTGTAACAGAGGTGGCCTCAGGTTTCAATTGATATTTGAAGAAGGATTGGCGATAACCATTTTCTCCTTCAAGCGGTTTTAGCCCAATACTTTTGAACTCAGATTCTATAAAAGTTGCAGCTTTGTCTATGCCTGGTGTAAATGTACCCCTGCCTTGCATGTCATCACTGCTAAGGGTTTTGATCAGTCTGTCGACATAATCTTTTGTAATTATTTTATTGATGTCCTGTGCATTTGCCTGTTGTGCAATTAGAAGCACAAAAAAGAAGTAAAGAGCTTTTCTCATATATGTTAGTTAGAATTCAATGCGTTTTTTCTTCTGTTTATCTCTGTTGAAACACGTGTGTCATGAACGCCATCGATAACAGTTATCTCATAGTCTTTGTCTTTATCAGATTCGTACATCTGGACAGTTTCTATATTTTCTACAGATCTGTCATATGGTCCTCTGCTGCTCATCAATTTAACAAAAACAGGTAAGCATTCAAAGAAAATAAATAACAAGCCAATAAACGTTATCGCGAGTGAAGTATTTACATCTTTTTTACCGTTGGGGCTGATACTTAACTGACCTAAGGCAGAGTTCCTGTCGGCAAAGCCTGCAATACTGGTTAAGCTATCCAGTTGTTTGCTGGTATATAGTTTCTCACTCATCAGGCCATCAAACTGCTTTCGGTTATCTACAAAATCTTCGAGTTTTCTAACTCCTGCCGATAGGGTGTCCAAGTCTTGTTCGCGCTGCTTCAATTCTGCTTCTTTTCTTTTGGCGTATGGGCCATAGCCCATAATTCCGGAAGTTTCGGTTGTTTTGTTTCCAAAAATTTCGAAGTTTAGCTTTTGTCTGTCTGTCTTTATCGCACTCTCCATAGAGTCGCGCTGAGCCTTGGTTTCTTTGAGTTTAGCGAGTTCAATTTTATACTTATTGCCAAAGGCAATGTTTAACGTATCGATTTTAGAACGCTGATTGTTTAGATAAGTGACCTTTAAACGTTCCTTGATCTCTTTGTCGAATATTTTTAATTCCAGTGGACGGGATATGACAATCCCGATCATGATGGCTAATAAAATACGTGGGGTGGCCTGTAATAGCTGTTTGCCAGTGGAAGCACTTTTATTAATGCTGGAGACTATATAGCGATCCATATTAAAAATAGCGAGCCCCCAGATTAAGCCAAAAAGAAAGGCAAAAGGGAGTGCTGTTGAATCTCCTTTAAAAACAAAATACATGGCATAACCACCAGAAAGTGCGGCAAACAATCCGGTAAAGAAAATGGTGGCTCCGATGCCCACATATTTATTGTGCTCCGTAGGATGCTTTTCCAGGGTAGCAATATGTACTCCTGAACAAAACCAAAAGAAACGAAATATTGAATTCATGATGTTAAAGCCAAAGTTAGCAAAGACTTACTATTAAACGCCCGACATACTTAGTTGTTACAGTTATTCACTTTTTTGTAATGTTTCCTGCCACAATTATGGATACTTGCGTAACTTTATCTAAGTTTGAAAAAATCGAAATAATATGATTAAGGAAATAACGGTTGAGGAGCTTAAAGCAAAGATTGATAATAACGAAGATTTTCAATTGATCGATGTTAGGGAGCCATTTGAGTATGAAACATCAAACCTTAACGGATTGAATATCCCTTTGGGAGGTATTTTAATTGAAGCAGATAAAGTTGCTACTGATAAACCAGTAATTATGCAATGCAGAAGTGGCAAAAGAAGTGCTGCGGCTGTAATGCAGTTAGAGCAACAACTTGGTCTAACCAATTTGTATAACCTTAAGGGAGGCATTCTGGCATGGCAAGAGGCGTTTGATCCTGATATGCCTGTTTACTAGGATATGGGTAAGAAAATCGCTTTAAACGTTTTTTATAACCTGGGAGTTATCCTGTCGGGTTATGGGATATTTTGGGCTTTTAAAAATGAGAAATATCTATTCGTAGCTCTTTTTGTAGTTACTGCTGGGTTTTTTCTATACCAAAAGCTTCAGCTCATAAAAGAGATGAGAAGTAACCTTAAGAAGTAATAAAAAGATCTTCAGGAATACCTTCCAGGCCGAGACCTGGGAGGTATTTTAATAAATATTTTCCAACCTCCATTTCCGGAGCTTTAAAAGGGTTGTTTTTGGTTAGCCAGGGGCCATCCAGATCCGCCCAGTCGCATAAAGGAGCAAGGGCAATTCCTGCCTGCGTGGCGCAGGATGTTTCGCTCATGCAGCCAATCAGAATTTTCATTCCAAAAGAACGCGCCTTCAGAATCATTTGATGAGCCTCATACATGCCGGCACTTTTCATCAGTTTTATGTTTATGCCATGATAAGCACCTTTTAGTGCATCCAGGTCGGGTAAGCGCTGTACGGCTTCGTCGGCTAGAATTGGGATAGGACTTCTACCCGTTAGCCAGGCATTCCCATCCATGTTGGTTTTATCCATTGGCTGTTCTATCAGCAAAGCCCCCTTGTCGTGCAGCCAATAAATCATATCTATCGCTTCGGCTTTGTCGTTCCAGCCCTGATTAGCATCGATATATAGAGGCAAGTCACTTACGCTTCTTATGGTATTGATAAGTTCTTTGTCGTTGTCTCTGCCTAGTTTTATTTTTAGCACTTTAAAATCTTTGGCATCTGCAACTTTTTCTCTTAAAACGTTTGGTGTATCTATGCCAATGGTATAAGAGGTTAGCGGCATTTTTAGCGGATCCGAACCGTAGACCTCATAACATGGTTTGTTTAAAATCTTACCATTTATGTCATTCAAGGCAATATCTATAGCTGCTTTTATCGCAGGGTGACCACTTTCAATGTCATCAAGATATTCCATTATTTCCCTGAAATCAAAAGGATAGGTGAACCTTTTCCAATCGACCTTGTTTAAAAAGGCAATTGCACTTTCTAAACTTTCGCCCATATAAGGAACCATTGATGCTTCGCCATATCCATCAATTCCTTCGTACGTAAGCTTTATCAGCATAACCGGAGTGCTTGTTCTTGAGAATTTAGCAATAGAAAATGGATGTTTTAATTCCAGTTGATATGGTTTGGCGTTTACCTGCATGAGCTAAAAAAGCTTTAAGTAATATCAAAGTTAAAAAAATAGGAGCTGCTGCTAATGTAAAAATAATATGCCTAATATTGCGCCTTGTATGAATAGCACAATATATCAACCGTTCAAAAACTTCGATTTTAAGTATAAAAACTGTTTTCTTAGTGGAGATACATTTTCTACGCCTATAACTGAGATTGGTATTTTGCCTGAGTGGCTTTTAAAAGTGGCCAACTTTAGCGGAGATGAGCAGATTAAGCTACTTGATGAGAGTGTTCGTTCATACAATAGTTTAAAAGTTCCGTGCAATACGGAAGTATTAACTCATTTTATTGAGCCCCTGGAAGAAAAGATCCATAATGCTTTTTTAAAGGGATACGAAGCCGTCTCTAAGCTTGAAGAGGTTGAACTGTTCAGGTGGATCGGTAAGTTCATGTATAGCCTTATTTATGTAGAAATGCATGCGGCCGTTCGCCAGCAACAATTAAGTGCGGATGGCGTAAATATGTCGCAGGGACTGATGCATAAATTTGGAAATCTGCATACCATGATTCAGGGAATTTATACTGATGTGGTGTTTGAAGATTTTACACCCTGGTCTATTGTTGTAGTTCCATTAGAACAGCATGATACCACCTTTAGTTTTAGGGATGAAATCAATACGATGACTTTTTCCTTGAAATTGAAGGACTTTGGTATTATTGCCTGCCTGCAGGATAATGGAACGAATAAAAAATACCATCAGGAATTGCTGGATCAGATTGGAAACGCAGCATTATCGCCGCAGCAATTTGAAGAGCTTTGTGCCAGGTTTTTTTATTCGGCTTATTTGTTTAACCGATTACCGGAATATGCAATATTGCCGGTTGAGGGGTCTATTTATATTGATGCGATGCCTCTAAGAGGAACGTTGAATAAAGCTCTTTTTGATCATTGGCAACATAAAACCTACGCACAGGTATTACAGGATTTCTGGAAGCCATGGGATCATACACTTTTCGAAATCATTAAAGACCCGACAAATCCCATCAGCTATTTTAATCCGCCTAGCTTACCGGCCACTACTTAACCTATTTTGGCAAGTATCTGACCTAAGAAGTGAGGGATTGCTCCCGGAACAATTAGCACAGTAACAATTAAACCTGCAAGTGCACCAAAAAAATGCGCATCATGGTTTATGTTGTCTCTGGATTGTCTGGACGCATAAACGCAGTATAAAAGGTACAAGGGGCCAAATATGATAGCCCATATTGGAATAGGCAGGGGAAATATGATCATAGAAGAAAACGGCTGAAATAGAATGTAGCTAAACAGTACAGCGCTTATTGCTCCTGATGCGCCCAAACTATTGTACCACATGTCGTTTTTATGCTTTATAACAGAGGGTATGTCACTTAAAATTAGACCCATAAAATAGACTACACCAAATTGCCATGAACCGATCATTGCCTCGAGTTGAAAAGCGAAGAAAAAGAAGGTCATCATATTAAAAATCAAGTGCATCCAATCGGCATGAATCAATCCGCTTGTTACAAGGGTGTAAACCTTATGCTTGCGCGACACACTATATGGGTGTAACATAAACTTACCGAATAACCCGGGGTCATTAAATGCGTATATACTTGTTATAATAGTAAAAACAAAAATTATTGAGGCTACTGGTGTATGCTGAAGGTATTCCATTTTTATTTAAGGATTAATTTAGTGTCGTTTACCAGACGGGCAATGGGGTATCGGGAGTGGGTTTTTTCGTAATAATCAGAATTTTTATAGACAAAGTCAAGCTGTGCCGCAGCATTTTTACTTAAACTGCTGTCTTTAGCCTTTTGAGCCTCAAGTTTTTTCTTTAGCTCAGGATTTTTCTTTAAAAGTTCTGCAGCAGTATCCTCAAAAACGTAAGCGCTAAAATGCTCTTTCATTCCTAGTATTGCATCAAAGAAATTCCAGTTGAAGAAGGAATCCATTGCTTGTGGTTCGAGTGTTTCAATGATATATCTGTTAACGGACTGGTTTGTATAAACCACATAGTCGCCATCGTAAAACTGCAAAGTCTGTTTTACAGGATTCACCTTTACGTTAGAATGCAGGTAGTGCCCTTCAAACGGACTGTTTACTGTTTTGTAGTCCGTGATGTAATACGATTCAATATCGATTTGAGTATCTTTCTGCAGCTGCTGTACTTTTACGTTGTTAAGCTTTAACAGGTCAATTATTTTATCCCAGGCCTTTGGGATAATGTATGCTACCGGTTTTGTAATGGTAACAGCTGGCTGATAAGTATTCCAGTACTTGATGGTTGTGGTATAAGGCTCATTTCTGTCGTAATACAGGCGATCTAGCCCGCTTACCTCGCTTGGTTTTTTCTTTGCCGTATACCCCATAAACTCCAGATCTTCTGCCAGATTTTCATTAAGCTTCCATTCTATAGGAAAGGTTGTTTGTTTTGCAATCTCTTCATCAGCTTTTCGCTTATTCTCTCCAATTACTTTTGCATCGCGAACTACTATGTCGATATAGATCTGCAAAAGGCGATATGTTGCATCAACCCTTTTATCATAATCTTTCAGCATATGGGTTTCAGGCATAAAGCCGATTGTATTGTGCAGTGTTGTGTATCCGGTAGAATACCTTGCCGATTCTAAAAAACCTGTGATTCCCGCATCTGGTGTCTCTTCAACAGAATTTACATATGGGATCATCTCATAACCAGCTTTTTTCATTCCTTCATATAGAGATGGTAACATGGTTTTAGTCATGTATCCAGATAAGATAGGATTTAACTTGTCTTTGTGGGTTGGAATAAGTGTCATTACATATTGGTAGTCTGCACCATTACTCGTGTGCGTATCTACGAATATTTCTGGTTGCCAGATATTAAAGATTTCCTGAAAGGAATGGGAGTTCTTAGAATCTGTTTTTATGAAATCTCTGTTCAGATCGTAATTTTTACTATTTCCCCTAAAGCCATAAGCCACAGGGCCATTCTGGTTTGCCCTGGATGTACCTGTTCGGTTAAAGCTACCATCTATATTGTAAACAGGAATGATGCAGATTACAACGTCTTTAGGCAATAAGTCCCCTTTTAATAAATCTCTGGCCAGCATCATGCTGGCATCTATACCTTCGGGCTCTCCGGGGTGTATGCCATTGTTTATTAGTAAAATACGCTTGTTGCTTTTTCTTATGGCAATAGGATCAAATATTTTGTCTTTTGATAAAACCAAAAGGTGCAGGGGTTTGCCAAAGTCAGTGTTCCCATAGGTAAATAACTTAGCCTGTTCGTATGTCTTATCTAACTGTTCATAGTGCTTAATGGCTTCATAATAAGTTGCTGTTTCTTTTTTGTCGCTTAATTCGTATGGCGTTAATTGTGCTGATGTATCCATTGCTATTAATAAAAGTAAGATGATGAGATAGGGCTTCATTAGCGTTGGGAAAATGCCGGGTTAATACAGTGTTTTTGTGGAAAGTCCCATTGGTCCAAATTGATACCTGATGCCGATAGAAAAATAAGTGTAGATGTCTGTATGGGAAGTTTCTTCTCTTCCATCTAAACCTCCATCAAGGCTAATGGTGCTTTGATAGTTTGCATTGATCCCATATCTATAATAACCGGCTTTATTAGGAAAGTAATAAGTGTATCCAATATTAAGAGGAATGATGATGTCTTTTGTTTTCGGGGTTTCGGCACCGCTTATGTTATTTAATATGCCTCCTAAACCAGCGCCCATATATAACCCTTTTATAGTGTTAGAAAAACCATTTCTTTTATAATCAATTAAAGCACCCAGGTAGAGTTTTGCATTAATTGTTAATGATTTGTAAGCGTTAACAAATTGTGGCGTCTCAAAGGCAGGATCTCTGCTTTCACCTTTAATCCGACCTATCTGTCCTTCTCCGCCGAGACTAATGAAAGGGGTAAAAAAGAATTCGCCAACACCGTAAATAGACTTTCCAAACTTATACTTTTCATAGTCTGTAAACGATTGGGTAAGCCCGCCGCCGCCGCCCAGGCTAAGTTTGTAAAAGTTAGATTGCGCTGTAGCGGTTAAACAAAGTAAAAGAGCCAGGATTGAGGTAAATATTGCTTTCAAAGTTTCTTCTTTAAGTTTCGAACCTATTTAGTAATCTTATATATAACTTTGTTTTTTCTATATGAATATGCTAAAATATCAAAATAATAACAAAACACTTCAAGGTAGGTTCACAAAGTACGTCCAAATTGATACACAATCAGACCCATTATCTGAAACCACGCCATCAACAGCCAAACAAAAGGATCTGGGAAAGGTTCTTGTTGAAGAACTTTTGGAAATGGGAATTACAGACGCACATCTTGACGATTTTGGCTATGTGTACGCGACCATACCTGCTACTACAGAAAAAGAGGTTCCTGTAATTTGTTTCTGTTCGCACATGGATACTTCTCCTGATTGCAGCGGTAAAAATGTGAAACCCATTATTCATTCCAATTATCAAGGACAGGACCTGGTACTTCCTGATGATGAATCAATCATTTTGAAAATGGAAGAACATCCAGATTTAAAAGACCAGATAGGGAATGATATTATTACCGCAAGCGGAACAACACTTCTTGGAGCAGATAACAAAGCCGGACTTGCCGAGATCATGGAGGCAGCATCCTTTTTAATATCGCATCCTGAAATTAAACACGGAAAAATCAGGATCCTGTTTACACCTGATGAAGAGATTGGCCGCGGGGTAGATAAAGCAGATTTGAAAAAGCTTGGTGCTGATTTTGCATATACGATTGATGGCGAAACTTTAGGCTCAATAGAAGATGAAACATTTTCTGCTGATGGAGCTGTATTAACCATAAACGGTGTGAGTACGCATCCAGGCTTTGCTAAAGGGAAAATGGAAAGCGCAATAAAGATCTTGTCTGATGTAATTAGTGCATTGCCTGCAGATTGTCTTTCTCCTGAGTCGACAGAGCTTAAAGAAGGGTTTATCCATCCTGTTACTTTTGGAGGAAGTGTAGAGCAGGCCGAAGCCCGCTTTATTCTTCGTGCTTTTAATGATGAAGAATTAAGTGCTAATGGCGAATTATTGGATGCTACAGTTCAGAATATTATTGAAGATTTTCCAAACTCTACCTATGAGTTAAAAATAACTCCTCAGTACCGTAATATGAAACAAGTATTGGATCAATACCCTCAGGTAATCGAATGCGGCATTGAAGCGATTAAAAGAGCAGGAATTATGCCTAAGCAGCAAAGTATCAGAGGCGGTACTGATGGTTCACGTCTTTCATTTATGGGTTTACCTTGTCCTAATATTTTTGCCGGAGAGCATGCTTTTCATGGTAAACAAGAGTGGGCATCGGTACAAGACATGGAAAAAGCAGTTCAAACCATTGTAAATATTGCCTCCATTTGGGAAGAAAAAGCTTAGGCTAATGGGGTAAACGGTGTCTTAATAATCCGTAAACAAATGTGCCCAATAGCGAACCAATTATTACTACTATCATAACCAGGTAGCCTTGTCCGAGCAGCACAAAAACTGGCCCCGGACAAGCGCCTGTAAGTGCCCATCCCAATCCAAAAATGGTGCCGCCAAATAAATATCGGCGCCATGATTTTTCCTTATCTGTAAATGAAATTGGGTTTCCTTCAACATCACGGGATTTCAATTTTTTCATTAGCCAAACCGCAATTACACCTGTAATTACGGCGGTGCCCATAATGCCAAACATATGGAATGATTGGAATCGGAACATTTCCTGAATGCGATACCAGGATATGGCTTCTGATTTACTCATAATAATGCCAAACAGTGTGCCGGCAAGAATATATTTAACTGATTTGATCATGAGTTAATGATTAAAATAGAAGTGGGAAAATTAAATGTGTCATTACCAGGCCACCAATAAAGAAGCCAATAACCGCAATAAGAGAAGGAATTTGCAGGTTAGACAAACCGCTAATGGCGTGGCCTGATGTACAACCGCCTGCATAACGTGTTCCAAAACCAATTAAAAAACCTCCTCCAAGAAAAATCAGCAGCCCTTTCCCTGTTGCCAGAAAATCCCAGTTAAATAATTGCGAAGGCACAATGTTTCCGTCGAACTGAATGTTAAGTTTTTGAAGGTCCTGAATAGTTGTCTCCGATAAATTTAAAGGAACATCTGATTGAAGCCAGTTCGCAGAAATGAAACCGCCAATTACGGAGCCAATCAGAAAAAGTAAGTTCCATCTTTGTGCTTTCCAGTCAAAATTAAAAAAACTTACCCATTTGCCTGCTCCCAGTATGCTGCACATGGTTCGCAGATTTGATGAAAAGCCAAAAGATTTTCCAAAAAAAATCAGAATTACCATTATAAAACTGATGGCCAGGCCTGATGTATACCATGGCCAGGGTTGTTTAATAAGTTCAAGCATAGTGTTTATTTGCTTAATGTTAACCGTGCTAAATATTGATCGTGATCGTCTTCAAAAACTATTTCGGCATCCCAGCCAGATTGCTGAGCAATGTCTTTAAGCGTTTTTTGGTCTACATAAACCCATTTAAACCAATTGCCTTTAATGCTTTTATATTCGTACCTGAAACTTACCTCTCCATAATACCCGTTAAGAGGAAAGGGTATTTCCTGATAGAGATAAGATAGGTCGGAACTATCAAATACCAATTGCCCGCCAGGATTTAAGAGACCCTTCACGTGCTTTAAAAAAGCCTTTAGCCCTGCAATTGATCCTGTAAGGCCAATGCCATTCATCATAAAGAGGAGCGTGTCGTAAGTATCTTCTTTATAGGTAAGGATGTTTCCTTCGATGGCCTGTTTTAACCCTCGTTGTTTCATAATGGTAACCGCAGGACCAGAAATGTCCATTCCGGTTACATTTAACCCGCGTTTTTGCAAAATGAGCGCATGACTACCCACGCCAGCACCAACATCAAGTACTTTTCCATTGCACAATGCTAAAGCCTTAAGCTCCAGTTCCGGCATTTCCTCTTCCCCTCTAAAGTAAACATCTACCGGCATTTCTTCCGGCTCATCATAAGAGTTATGTACCCATAAAGTTTCAGCGGGTGGTTTTGTAAATTGATCTTTTAAAGCTTCACCGAAAACATCCATAAAGGCAAAGATAAAAACCTTTGCCTGTTATAATTGAAACTCCTGATGATATTCGGGAATGTTTACATTTTTAAACCCATTGTTGATGATGCGCTGCGCAAATTTTTGTTGGACTTCATATTCTCCATGTACAAGAAATAGCTGCTTAACTTTTGAGGGGTCTTGCACCGATAAAAATTGCAATAGATCTTCGTAATCACCATGTGCACTCATGGATTTTATAGAGCGGACCTCGGCTTGTACGTCATATTCCTGCCCAAATAGCCAAACTCTTTTTTGCCCGGCAATTAACCTGCCGGCTAAGGAATTAGCCGTTGCATAACCGACCATTAAAATGGTGTTTTTCCGATCGGTGATGCTGTTTCTGATGTGATGTCTAACCCTACCGCCCTCTGCCATTCCGGATGAGGATATAATTACGCAAGGGCGATCATCACTATTCAGCGCTTTGGATTCTTCAACGCTCTCTATAAATTTTAAACCTCTGAAATCGAAGATATCATGGTCTACTTTGAAAACCTCTTTAACACCATTGTTGTATACTTCCGGGTGGTCTTTTAATACCTRAGTCGCTTCAAATGAAAGAGGGCTGTCTACATAATAGCGGACATCGGGCAATTGGTTTTTAAGCTCCAGTCCATTTAGTGCATAAAGTAGTTCCTGAGTACGACCTACACTAAAAGCCGGTATAATTACTTTCCCTTTTTTGATCTCGCATGTATTCTTAATAATCTGCAATAACATATTCTCTATGGGCTCCAGATCAACATGCAGGGAATCGCCATAGGTAGATTCCATGATGATATAATCGGCCTGAGGAAATGTTTGCGGACTTTTTAACAGTAAATCCCCATAACGGCCAACGTCTCCACTAAAAGTGATATGCGTTACCTTTCCATCTTCAGTTATTTTTAGATGGACCGCTGCACTGCCAACAATGTGTCCTGCATCGGTAAACCGTAGGGTTATGTTAGGGTCTATTTCAAAATCCTGATCGTAGGAAACCGTTTTAAACAAACTAAGCGTTTTGTTAACATCCTTGTCTGTGTACAGCGGCATTTCCTGATCTTCTACACGCTTAATTTTCCTGTTTGCATATTCTGCATCCTGCATTTGTATTTTGGCCGAATCCAATAGTAAGATCCTGGCCAGATCACGCGTTGCAGGAGTACAATATATAGGCCCATTAAAACCTTCAGAAACCAACTTAGGCAGCAATCCGCAATGGTCTATGTGCGCATGAGATAAGATCATGTAAGTAACCTTTGCAGGATCAAATCCGAAGGACTCATTTAAGCCCTCTGTGATGTCGCCCATGCCCTGAAAAAGGCCGCAGTCCAATAAAATTTGAGTCTCGTTATTTAAGGTAATAAGGTGTTTACTACCAGTTACAGCGCGTGCTGCACCATGAAAAGCAATCTTCATTCAGAATATATTACGCTCTTACTTTTGCAATGGTATCTTTCACTTTATCTGAAACATCTGCAAGCTTGTCTTTAGAAGAATCTAATAAATCGCAGAACCAATCGGTTACTTTGCCTTTCATTTCACCATCTTTATCTGATGATAGTATTACTGCTATTGCTGTGCCAAGAGCTACTCCTGCCAATATACCTGCAATTATTTTAGTTTCTTTCTTCATAATGATATTCGTTTATGAAAGTTAAACAAAAATAAGGCCGAATGGTTCTCTTGTTTTACATTTTTCTTAATGCAGTCCCTGCAATTGAATCAGTATCTTTAACAGATGTTAAAGTCCATATCCTATATAAATATTGCGTTAGCTATTGTATACTTTTTGTTCTATTTGCTAAACAGCACATCTTATGCGATGATTGGCATTTTCACGGTAATTGCTTTTAGTGGCCTGACCGTCAGAAATGCGGAGAAAGACATAAAACCTACAACAATATATTTTATTCTTGGATTGCCTGTGTTGGTGTTTGCTGGTTTTTTGGCAATATGGACCTACAATGTAATCGTGGCTTCATTTGAACATAATTATTTTGGGAATAGCTGGCTATATATTGCCATTAGTGCTTGTTTAATTGCAGGGATAATAATTCAAAGTATATTATTGCTTATCCACCGCCCTTAACTCTATTCTGAATGTCCTCGCTACCTGTTTTGCGGTCTTTTTTACTAATGTCTTGATTACCGAAACGGTAAGAAAGAGATAACATTATCCTACGACTATCAGGCCTTTTATTGGTATACATGTCTATGTTCTGATATTTTGTTTGCTCCCTGTATCTGTTAGATTGGAAAATGTCATTTACCATAAACTTAATGTTTCCCTTATCTTTCAATATGTTTTTTTGTACACCAGTTGATATTGCATAGCTTCCTTTGTAGGTTGATATACCATAAACTGAACCAGAGTAATAAAATCCACTTAATTCCATCGTGTAGCCCTTGCCGGCTTTAAATGAGTTTTGAGAGTTGAAACTAAAGCTCGTTGTATTGTTGTTAAACGTATTGTTCTGCACATTTCCTTTATACTCGTTACGAAAAATGTTTGCGAAATGTGTTCCATTCCACCATTCAATAAATGTGGTAGAAGCGGTGAAGCTAATGCCATAGTTAATGAGCCTGTTTAAGTTTTGAGGAGATTCAAAAGTGGTATTTAATGAATCTATCTGGCCGCTTAGCCAGGTAATCACATCGGTAGTTTGGTTGTAGTTTATCGCGGTAGTATATTTCCCCTTAAAGCTATGGCTCAATTGAAATGTATTGATCAGTTCTGGTTTTAAAAAGGGGTTTCCCTGATAAAAAAGCAGCGGATCTCTGAACACTCTGAACGGATTGAGGTCCCCATAATCTGGTCTTTCTATTCTTCTGCTATAAGCAGCCTGAATTTGATGATTACCGCCAATAGGCTTGTTTATAAATACACTTGGAAACAGTTGAAAGTAGCTGCGGATCAATAAAGAATCAGTAGTTATTTGATGGCCCTGTGTTCTCGTATATTCGCCTCTTAAACCTGCTTGTACACTAAAGCCTTTAAATTCTTTATTAATGTTGAAATATCCTGCATGTATCTGTTCTTTATACTTGAAATGATTGCTGCCATTACTGTCGTACTCCCAGTTGCCATTGTTTAGTACATCGTATCGGAGGTTATTGTCGGATTGTATGATGCTGCTTTTTAGTCCGCTTTCTAATTTTATTGTTTTGGTGAGGGGATCTGCGTAATCTATTTTAGCAAGATATACATCTGTTACGGCAGGGATATATCCTCGTCTGTTTGTGGTTATTCCGGCTTGTCCATCCGTTGATGGAAGTGTTGTTGTCTTTAAATTTAGATTAGAAGTAAAGCTATTACTCGCAAAATCAGCATCGGCTGAGAATGTCCTGCCTTCTTTTTTAAATTTATGAAGGTAGTTAACATTGTATGTTAAGTTTTTCCAGTTCTGCTGGTCGTAATTGGTTGTAGCCATACGACTAATTATTGTCCCATCACCAGAAATTAGCCTGTTTCCAGTCTTGCTATCATGTGTGTATTTCCCAACATTACCATTTATAAGCAACCCGATTGTATTGGAACTGTCAAGCTCGTAATCAAGCCCAAGCCTGAAGTTATTTGTATGTAGTGGCTCATCGGTTTCTGTATCCTGATAAGAAGCCCGGCTTGCGATACCTCCTGCATTGCCGTTATCATAAAAGCGTCTAACAAAATCCAGGTATTCTGTTTCGCCACGATAACCGTAATCATAGCTGCCATAAACATTTACCTTGTCGTTTCTGTAGTTTAAACTTAGTGCACTGCCATAGCGTGCATTCCTGCTAGCCCCTCCGTTTAAAGAGACTGACCCATTTAAACCGGTTTTCATATTTTTCTTCATCTGGATATTGATGATACCACCATTTCCGGCCGCGTCATATTTAGCAGATGGATTGCTCATGATTTCTATTTTTGAAATAGAAGAAGAATTAGTTCCTTTTAATAAGGTGCTTAACTCTTTTGGAGAGAGATAAGTTGATTTTCCATTGATCATCACTAACACACCAGAACGGCCTTTTAACGAAATCTGGCCATCTTCACCAACTTTAACACCGGGAGCCCTTTCAAGAAGTTCTAACGCCGTATTGCCTTCAGATAAGATGCTGTTTTCTACATTAATTACTGTTTTATCTATTGTCTGTTCTACTAACTTTTTCTGTGCCGAGATCACTACTGCATTTAGTAATTTGCTGTCCTCCTTTAATTTTAAAAGGCCAAGGTCCAGTATTCTGTTTTCTACGGATATAACAAATGATTGAGTAGTGAGCGGATGATAGCTTACCCCGGTAACCTTTACAAGGTATTTTCCATCAGGGACAGCCGAAAATGTGAATTTTCCAGTTGAGTCACTTAATGCTCCTTTTACCATTTTTCCATCTTCGTAGAGCAAGCCTACAGAAACATATTCTATAGGTATGCCCTGGGGATCAACTACCTTGCCCGATATATTGCCTTTGGTTTGTGCATAGCAAGGGAGTTGAAAAGCGATAAATGCCATTTGCAAAATAAAGGGTAATAGGAATCCTGTAGAAAGCTTTGGGCCTCCTGTACTATATGTTTTCATAGGTTTTCTTTAAGAAAGTATTGGAACGAGTTTATTTTTTTTTGCTGCTTTTTTTCTTTTACCCCACCAAACATAGAAACCAGTAACAGGTAAACTGGCACATATCAGGCTGGCAAAAAAATAAATGATCTTTGTTGTAAGGCCAGCAAATGCTCCTACGTGTAAGCCATAATTAGACCGGCGGATCCAGGATGCAAGGTCTTCGTCTCTTAATCTTTTACTTGAAGCAGGTAACTCCGCAAGTGTGTGCTGATCCAGATAAACATCGCGCCATGTTCCTCTGTACATATCCGTACACACATAAATCGGATCTGATGCTTTCTCTGGAAAATGCATCAGAATATCATTGCGTTCGTGTTCAGCAATTTCGTTTATGCCTTTATGCCATGCCTTATCAACCTGTGAAAGCATATTTGATTTGGAATTGCTTGTTGTGTCAGACAACGCCTGTATACGAGGCTTATCTTCTCCACCAGCCATCCAGTATACACTTTTGTTAAACCAGGTGAAGCTCATCATTAGTGCTGTAAATGCCATAATAATGGCTATAATGATGGAATAAAAACCGAGCACATTGTGTAAGTCGTAATTTACCCGTTTAAATTTTGCACGCCATTTTATTTTAAAACTCTGCTCGCGTGTTTTTTTAGTCCATTTTTTTGGCCACCATAATATAAGGCCACTTATAAGGAGAAAAAAGAAGATGAAAGTGGCCCATCCTACCACTTGATGGCCTATTTTTTCTGGCAGCCACATATAATAATGTCCATCTTCAAAAAAATGGAAGATGTCTTCATGATCAACCATGGCAACCACATTTGCAGTATAAGGGTTTACATAGACAATGGAATCTGATTCATGAATGGTAAGTTGTGCAGTCCTGTTTTCTCCGTAATACCATACTGATTCCACTTCCTTGCCTGGCAAAGTTTTTTGAACGGCTTTGTAAAGCACAGAAGGGGGTAAAAACTGATCAGCATCTATAGTTTTTCGGGCGTGTAGCCATGGTGAGCTAATGCTTTTTATTTCTTGTTTAAATACCAGGACGCAGCCAGTAATGCTTAGGATAAATACTATAATTCCGGATGCTAATCCAAGCCATAAATGAAACCAGGCATTGATCTTTTTGAAAACCATTTATCAAGTCAAAAGTTATATCTACTATTTCAGTTTTTCTATACGAAGGATGTAATCGATGCCACCTATAAATTCAACACCTTTTGTTAATTTCTCAGTAGCCGGATCATACTCCCAAATGTAGTCTCTGTCGGCAGCATTAACCGCAATAAAGGCTTTTCCATCTTCAACAATTACTCCATTTACCATTCGTTCACCTTTATCCACGGGCAGATCTAATTTTCTAACAAGGGTGCCATTTTTCACGTCAATAACACGGAAGTAATGATCTGCATCAATGGACTGTCCGGCTATCCGTGATCTTACAATAGCTTTTCCATTACCAATGTACCACATTGCCGGAGCCATTTCATTGTTAGCAGCAGCGGAAAAATTGAAGAAATAGCTAGGGTCAATTTCTGTTTGTCCGTTTTTAATCCGGTACATTGCTGCAGGTGATTTGTAATCATATACATTTACCGGATCACTAATGAAATACAAGTCATTGTTTTCATCAACAAAAGATGATGGAGCATAAACACTTGGTCCGCCAAGCCCCGTGGTACGCGTATCCGCTAATGATTTTTCCACAACCATAGTCGAATAATCTATAACAGCTACAAATGATTTTTGATAAACAGGCATGTTAGGATACTGAGACCAGTCATTAGACCCGAAACCATATCCCAGAAATAATTTGTTAGCCCTGTATTCAGCAAAGCCGATACTATAGGTCTGAAATCCAGAAGGGATGGCTTCAAGGCCAAGTGTGCCAGTTTTAATGGTCATTTTATCTACCTTAACTACCGCATAACGCGCTTCTCCATTACCTTCTCCGAAAATAACCAACGTGTTATTATCTGCCCAGGCATAAGAACTCCAGTTTAACCATGCAAAAGGAATTTCTTTGTCTATGATCAATGATCCATTTTCTACGTGATATTTTCCTAAACGCCCGCTATTGGCATTTGCATGATAGTAAAAGCCATCTTTCTGCACTACATCCTGCGCATATACTTTTCCTGTCATTTCCGCACCATTGCCCTTTAAGCTAATTGTACCGCTGGTTAATGAAGGAATGCTGGTGATGTAATAAGCAGTATTCGGCCAGCTGCCCACACATAGAATTGCAGCGTATTTCGTTCCTTCTTCTACGTTACCAATGTCTCTTTTTTCGCATCCGCTAACTGATATGAGCATTAATGCAACCAGTAGCAGTTTTGGTGTATAGTAAAATAATTTATTCATGCTTATTGTGTGAAATATTAATTTATTGAATGAAATATCTGAGTTTAACGGAGAATGACCTGCCAGGTTTTTGTAGTTTAAAGTTGTCGTAGGCAAGGTGATCTGTTAGGTTTCTGCACTCTGCAGAAATGTTGTACTTCCCTTTTTGAAGGGAATAACTTAGAGAGGCGTTATGGATAAATTGTGTAGGAATGTCTGATTTTCCATTTGGATTTCCTTTACTTTCCCAGGTCAGATAGAACCAGTTTACATACTGTGTAAACCAGTTAAATTGCAAACGGGTATCTTTTCCAAGGATGTTGTCTTGACCAATGGTGAAGTCGGCGTTTCCGAATAACCACGGCTGATTAGGGATTTTATTTTTATACGTTCCTTCAATATAGTAAGATTCCGTCTGCCCAAATTTTGTTGTATTTATTGCATTTTGATAGGTAAGGTTTAATGTTAGGGAAAGAAGCTGAGCGTAGTTATATCTTACCTCAGATTCAAAGCCTGTAATGCGAACGCTTGACTGGTTTTCGTTTTTTAACAATTTAGAACGCACATCTGGCACAGGAAAAATAAAGTCCTTCGCATTGCGGTAAAATGCCGATGCTTCAATAAAAAACGAGCTCTTATCAATTTGAAAGCCATAATATGCGCCAAAATTGATATTGTCGCTGCGCTCAGGCTTTAAGTCAGGATTACCTTGCAGGTTTAATCCGTCGCCAAACATTTCTTCCGCCTCCTGAAGTCTATAAGTATGCTCATAAGATGCCTTGATGCCGAGACCTTTGGTTAATTTATACCTTGAAGCTATGCCATACCCAAAATTTCCAAAGGCAGTATCGAGTAATGCATAGGCGCCATTAATATATTTAGCCCTTTCTAAACCAAGATGGTAGTATTTTCCAAAAACGGTGTTTACCAAACGGTTTTCTAACAAGTTCTGCTGATAGGCAAAGCCTACAATCTGTTTATTCATCAGGCCAGGAAGACTGTCGCGATCTACCTGTAGCTGATTGTAGTTTTCATTCTTTAAATGATCGAGTGTATAGTTAAGGTTTAGAGAATGCTGACTATTTATGACATAACTCAAGTTTCCCATTGCATAGGTGCGTGGTCTAACGATATTGGCGATGGTTTTAATCCCGTTGCCCATTTCAGTATAGCCTTTATCGTACCAGGTCCCATCCCAATTATAATTGCGGAACAGCGTGTCTGTGGTTTTATATGTGTCTTTGGATCTTGCTGCAAATGCACTAAAATTCAGTCCCTCGGTAAATAGGTTGTCCTTTTTATATCTTAAAGTTCCGCTTTTTGCATAGTTGGTTCTTCGAACTTTTCCATAAACCGTGTTTTGGTCGAAGCCAGTTTGCAAATCTTGATGACCTTCATTGTATCCGGCTCCAATGAAAAGCACATCTGCCCATGTTTTATTGGTGATACCTACTTCTACCTGACCAAGAGCTGATAAATAATTATCATGGAAACGTCTGACATCTGCCTTCACATACTCCGCATCGGTAACATCCGTAATGTAATTGCCATCTCTTACACCACCCACAACTACATCGACACCTTTCATTTTGTAGTTGTTTACAGATGAATTTAAAAAGCCACTTCCTTTTATGATAATCCCTGTTTTCTCATGAACATATTGGCCCGTTAGTGCCGATCGGTTGGTGCTGAA
The DNA here is from genome assembly GCF_056397585.1 of Pedobacter sp. 05L430. Lineage (NCBI taxonomy): Bacteria > Pseudomonadati > Bacteroidota > Sphingobacteriia > Sphingobacteriales > Sphingobacteriaceae > Pedobacter > Pedobacter sp. 05L430. The sequence goes on from NZ_JBFTNT010000030.1 coordinate 20,476, forward strand.
TGAACCGTAACTATGACTTAGGTCAAGATAGTTGCTTACCTTTTGGTTTGTAATCACATTTACGGCTCCACCCATTGCATCTGCCCCCAATTGAACAGGTACAACCCCCTTATAAACCTCTAGGCGTTCTGCCAAGTTAACAGGAATGTTATTTAATGACATTGCACTTCCCATTACATCCATTGGGATACCGTCAATAAAAAACTTGACTTGTTTTCCTGATAACCCATTGATGGAGAATTTGAAGTCAGAACCTAATCCACCCTGCTCACGGATTCTAACACCAGTACTCCTGTTCAAAATCTGATTTAAGTCGGCAGTAGTATTTGCAAACTTTTTAGTCTCAATGGCATTTACCGAAAATCCGGACTCTTTAATCTCTCGTGTTTTAGTCTTTCCATCAATTGCTACATCGTTTAATAATCTGAGATCCCTTTTTAGAGAAAAATTGATGTTGAGTTTTTCGCCCTCCTTCAGTGTTATCCGTCTCGATTCTGCAATATAGCCGAGGTAGCTTATCTGAATGGTATAGGCTCCTTTTACGAGATTAGTTAATTCAAAATACCCTTTAGAATCAGTTGTGATTCCGGTTTTTGTATTTTTTAATACAACAGAAGCGCCGGAAATGGTTGTGGTGCTATCCTTTACAATTCCAGAGATGGAAGAATTTTGTGCGAACACATAAGATGATAGAGCGGTAAAGAATATTGAAAGTAAAGTTTTACGATATAGCATTATTTTAATATTGTGTATTTATACTGTAAGTAGCATAACCACGACTTCCCCGAAGGTGGGAAAGCAAAAAATATTAAAATAGTTTAATTCTAAGGATTCAGTTTATCGATGCGCATAATGAAATCGGTATTGCCCGCCAGTTCAAGCCCTTTCTTTAAGTCATCTGTTTTGGGGTTATAAATCCAGATAAAGTTGCCTTGAGTGCTTGAATTGACCGCAATGTAGGCCATATTATCTTTAACAATAATACACTCTCTTCTTGTTCCCTTATCTAGGGGAAGGTTAAGTTTTTTAATAACTCTTGCTGCGGCCAGATCAATCAGATAAAATTCAAAATGAGCGGTGCTATAATGATCGCCTAATCCCTTAAAAAGGTCCTTTCTTTCACTTCTGATGATGGCTTTGTTGTTGCCAATATACCACATGCCATAAGCATGGTTATTTATTAATGACGAAGAGATGTTGATAAAGTAGTCCTTATCCAGGCTTTCATCACCTGCTTTGATTCTAAATATTCCGCTAGGTAGGTCGGGGCGATTGCCAAGAGCTATTCCCGGACACGACATGAAGTAATAATTGTTGTGCTCATCATTAAAGGAATAAGACTGTACCGTGTTTATGCCCCCCGGATAGGTGGAACGGGTATCTTTATCGATCTTTAAAAGATTCATTTGCGGATAGCCCAACTCGGCAATGTAAGTGGTGTCGCTTGTGGTATAATTGGAGGAACTTAATTGCTGGTGGTACGTATAACCAACGAAAAAGTGATTTTTACGCAGCTCTACAAACCCAATTGACATAGAAGTAAGCTTACCAGAAGGCTGGGGAATTGCGAGGCTGCCTGAAGATAGCAGATCCATCTTTCCGGTTTCAATCAGAACGTATTTTGCCTGCTTAAAACCTTTAATGTCCAATCCTGTTAATAGCAAGGAGTCTTTACCTACCCATAAATAATTCTCTATTGAAAAATCTTTTAGCGGGATAGATGCAACAGTATGTAAAGAATCCTTTTGTACGTTGTATTTAGATAATTTAGCTTTCTTTCTGTTTAGATGGTAGTAGCTACCGTCTTTAACAATGATGTCTCTGTCCATTGCTTTTGCATCTAACATTGCCCCTTGTTGTTCAGGTAATATTTTTCCGCTGTCTAAGGAGTTGGTTTCAACGATATATTCTTTACCATCTTTTCCAAGAATATACATGCTGTAATTTTTGCCCGCCAGCATGTTGCTGGTTTCTGGTTGTTGGGAGCAGGAATAAAGGAATAATGATAAGGTGGCTGATGTTAATAAAAGAATAACCTTTTTAACAGATTTATATATTGTTTTTTCTTGCAAGGATGATTTGTTTTATTAGATACTGAACTGATTTATGATTTGTTTTTGTAATACAGGCGGCAAGTCCATCAGGTTTCTTTCGCTAACTACAATGATCTTATCCTCGTCTGTTTTACCGTTAAGGATAATGTAAGTTTGACCCCCTTTTAAGGATATTTTTTTATCAGTTCCTTTAAATTTAAGCTCTACATCTTTTTTAGGAGAAATCAACATACTCCCCGATAGGTCAACGGAGCCTGTAGCATAATTTATTTTAGCAAGTGTATTTGGGCCAACGGAAATATTATAGCCTTTAGAATCAAGATGCCTAACGCTTATTGCTGAAGTATTATCGACAGACACAAATTGAGGCGAATCATTTTTTGTCTTTATTGTAAATTGATAAAAACCCAAGCCTAGTAATCCTAAAACTATTGAAGCCGCAACTGCGCCTTTCCAGAATGAAAGCGAATGGCTTTTGGTAATGCTTTCCTTAGCGGGTGCGGGAGCTATTTCATTCCAAATAGCAGCCTTGTGGGCTGCCTTGTCTTCGCCAACCGGAAGATCCAGCTCTTCTGCCGAGTCATCTGCAAACAACCAATCCTCTACCGCCTTGCGTTCCTCTTGAGTGCACTCATCTCTATGGTATCTCTCTATCAGTTCTTGATTGATATTCATATGGCTTTACAGTTACCTGGTTTTAGGTCTTTTTGGTAAAAGTAACATAAACTTATATAAAATTAGCGCTTTAAATGTAAGTAGCATAACGCTGTAATTTCCGTAAGCTTTATTGAAAATTAATTATTATAGGGTGCAAGTTTAACTTTAAGCACGCTCATTGCTTTGGTAATATGATATTCTACTGCACGCTCTGTAATCAGAAGAGCAGAGGCAATTTCTTTATTGCTAAGCCCTTGCTCGCGACTCATCTTGTAAACTCTTTTGCATTGGCATGGCAACGTATCAACAAGGATATTTACCTTTTCTTTAAGGTTGTTAAATAAAACATGCTCTTCGGTACAATTGCTTGATGGGCATGAATATTGCATTTTGATGCTTACATGCTTCTGCCTGCTAACTTTATTTCTGATGTATTCGAATGTTTTAAATTTAGCAGATCTGATTAGATAGTTGCTTACTTTTTCGAGTTCAAGCTCATGGCGGCGTTCCCAAAGTGATTTAAAAATATCCTGAACCATCTCTTTTGCAGGTTCTATTTCGCGGATATTGTTGTAGCAAACAGCGTAGACTTTTTCCCAATACAGATTATATACGGTTTCGAACGCTTGTTCGTCGATCCGTAGAGGATTGGTGCAATAATCTGTAGGTTTTCTGTCTGACAATGCCCTCGCGTTTTGTGATTCGGGCCAAATATAGCTTATTTAGATTTATTATAAACAATAGAATGAAGAATTATTTAAAGCAATAGAATAATTCATTAAAACAGAAGTATAAYGCATTGTTTGGAGCAAGGTAACGCACTAATTTAGATTTATGATTAAAAGTATAAATATACAGGATGCAAGGTTTCCGTTAGCTAAGGGTGCAGGCAGTGATGCCATTCATCGTGATCCCATATATTCTTATGCAGTAACCAATCTGGTTGATGACGGCGGTTTAGTGGGAACAGGTTTTGCATTTACGCTTGGAGAGGGAAATGATCTTGTTTGCAAGGCTGCGCAGTTCTATGCAGATCAGCTAAAAGGAAGAGATATTGAAGAACTAATGTCTGATTTTGGAAGCGTATTTAATCAGCTGTCCAATGAGCAGCAGTTTCGTTGGCTTGGACCACATAAAGGTATAGTGCATTTGGCTCTTGCCTCTGTTACCAATGCATGTTATGATCTTTGGGCTAAAAAGAGAGGAGTGCCACTTTGGAAATTGTTAAATGATTTATCACCACAAGAAATAGTAAATACACTTGATCTGTCTTATTTAGAAGATGAGCTTACGGCCGCTCAGGCTTTACAATTATTAAAAGATAATGAGGCAGGTAAAGAGGCTCGCAAACAAATTGTTACCCAGGGCTATCCAGGGTACGATACTTCAATAGGCTGGTTTAATTATACAGATGAGAAGGTTCGCGAAAATTGTAAGAAAGCCATTGCTGAAGGCTTTACGGCTATGAAACTGAAAGTGGGCAGTTCAGACCCGCAGAGAGATATCCGCCGATCGCATATTGTGCGTGAAGTAGCCGGAGATGATGTAAAAGTTATGCTGGATGCAAATCAGCAGTGGACATTACCGCAAGCACTAAAAATATGCAAAGAGCTGCGAGGCATGAATCCTTACTGGATAGAAGAACCAACTCATCCGGATGATGTACTTGCACATAAAACACTGGCCGATGCTATTGCCCCAACCAAACTTGCATTAGGAGAGCATGTACCAAACCGCATTATCTTTAAGAACTATTTGCAAACCAGGTCTGCAGGTTTTATGCAGGTTGATGCAGTAAGGGTGGGCGGTGTAAGTGAATTTATTACTGTTAGTCTGCTTTGTCGTAAATATGGAATTCCAGTGGTGCCACACGTAGGCGATATGGGTCAGCTTCATCAGCATTTAGTGCTATTTAATCACATTACAATGGGCCATGAAGCTTTGTTCCTGGAGCACATTCCCCATTTGCAAAAGCACTTTGTGCATCCTGTGATTATAGAGGGCGGGGTTTATAAAACACCAATGGAACCCGGCAGCAGTTGCGATTTGAAACCCTTAAATTAAACCTCAGAAAAATATATGCGATGTTAAAATCACTAGACTTAAGCATTAGTATCCTGTATATACTTGGTATTTTAGCTATAGGCTTATGGGCGGGGATCAGTCATCGGCGCAAAAGCAAAGCGAATGCTGCCGGCGAGTATTTTCTGGCTGGTAAAACGTTAAAATGGCCGGCTATAGGACTGGCGCTGTTTGCGACAAATATTTCTACAGTCCATTTGGTTAGTCTGGCGCAAAGCGGCTTTGATAGTGGTTTGCTTAATGGTAATTTCGAATGGATGGCGGCGTTTACACTTATTCTGTTGTCGCTGTTTTTTGTCCCATTTTATATTAAGTCGGGAGTTGCTACGCTACCCGATTTTCTGGAAAAGCGCTACGACCGCTCCAGTCGCGACTGGCTGGCTGTCATTTCAGTAGTATCTGCAATAATTATCCATATCGCGTTCTCTATGCTGGCGGGTGGTATTGTATTGAAAACCCTGTTTGGACTTAACATGTATGTAAGCGTGATTGTAATTTGTATAATCACAGCTATTTATACCATTATAGGCGGGCTAAAAGCCGTTGTTGTAACAGAATCTATCCAAACAGTTGTTTTGCTTGCAGGAGCCTTTATTATCAGCTATGCTGCCTTTAATAAAATGGGCGGATGGGAACCAATGACTGATGTATTAAAAAACAAAGGTGAGATGGATAAACTTTCGATGCTGCGCCCACATGGCGATAGCAGCGGAATGCCCTGGTATACCGTGTTTTTGGGTTATCCTATTTTGGGTATTTGGTATTGGTGTGCAGATCAGACCATTGTACAGCGCGTGCTTGGTGCTAAAGATGAAAATCATGCAAGAGTAGGGCCTTTATTTTGTGGGTTTATAAAAATTTTACCTGTTTTTATTTTCGTGCTGCCAGGCTTGTTTGCTTATACTTTAGTGCAGACCGGCCATTTAGATGTAAGCAGTTTAGGTGTTGATGATAAGGGAAATGTAAACTCAAAGGGCATTTATACGCTTATGATTACTCAGCTGCTGCCTTCAGGATTGATTGGTGTTTTAGTAGCGGCCCTTTTATCGGGCTTAATGAGTCAGGTTTCAGGAGCCTTAAATTCCATTTCAACAATGGTTAGTTATGATATGTATCAGCGCTATCGCCCCGAGGCATCAGATAAACAATTGATCAGGATAGGGAAAATAGCTGCAGGTATTGCTCTTGTATTTTCATTAGGATTGCTGCCTTTATTAAATAGATACGAAAGCATATTTAGTGGAATCAATGATATTATAGCGCACATTGCGCCGCCAATAACCTGTGTGTTTTTGTTGGGCGTATTTTGGAAAGGAGCATCTGCCCAATCAGCCAAATTAACCTTATGGATCGGGTCTGTTCTGGGAGTAGTTGTATTTGCTATCAATAAGATATTTCCTGAAACCCTAATTGGCCATATACCATTTATGATGATGGCATTTTACCTTTTTTGCACCTGTGTGATTATTCAGGTAAGCTTTTCTTATATCTATCCTGTGCAACATACCGAAGAGAGCGCACAGCTTTATTGGAAATCGCCATGGGAACCTTTGCAGGGGACTGCCTGGAAGGGATTAGGAAATTACAAAGTGCTGTCGGGCTTGCTTTTATTAGTGACAGGTGTATTGTATTGTATATTCAGATAAAATGAAAAGATATATTCTCATTGTGTTTATTACCGGCCTTTTTCTGACCGGTTGTAAAGAAGAAACCAAGCAGGCTAATGTTAAGCGATTTGGTTCTGTAACAGGTTTAAAGCCCGAAAAATTGGATTACTATAAGCAATTACATGCCAATGCCTGGCCATCCGTTTTAAAGAAAATAAAAGAATGTAACATCAGGAATTATTCGATTTATCTGGAAAAGATAGGAGATGCTTATTATTTGTTCAGCTATTTTGAATATACGGGTGTTGATTTTGATGCGGATATGAAGAAGATGGCGGATGATCCGGAAACCCAAAGATGGTGGAAAGAAACAGATCCTTGCCAGCAACCATTGCCCGAAGCAGCGGCTAAAAAGCAAGTGTGGACAGATATGGAACAGGTTTTCCATACAGATTAAGATTTATAGAAAAAATATTGAATATGCAATTATTATCCGGTAAAGTTATTTTCCTCACGGGAGGTTCAGCAGGGATTGGTTTTGAGTGTGCAAAGGCTTACGCCGAGGCCGGTGCAAATGTGGTTGTTGCGGCATCTTCGCCTGAACCTGTGGAAGATGCTGTAAGGCAATTGGGTTCTGCGCATCTCGGTATTGTATGCGATGTATCTAAAGCCGATGATGTTGAAATAGCAATTGCAAAGACCTTAGCCCGCTATGGAAAATTAGATGCGATCCACAACAATGCAGGTGTGGCCTCGCCATCTAAACCTTTGCATGAGACCAGCGATGAGGAATGGGGAAATTTGATGGATGTGAATTTGAAAAGTATACTCTATACAACCCGATATGGATTTGAAGCATTAAAAGAATCTAAAGGATGTATTTTGAATACAAGTAGTCTTGTTGGAGAAATAGGACAGGAAAACCATGCAGCTTACACTGCTACCAAAGGCGCAATGAATACGCTGACAAAATCGATGGCGCTGGATTATGCACAATATAAAATCCGTGTAAATGCGGTTCTGCCAGCGGGAGTTTGGACCCCTATGCTGCGGGAGTGGAGTAAAGAGCAACCGAATCCGGCATCGATAGCACAATATTTGGACGATATACATCCTTTGGGCTATTGTCCGGAGGGAGATGTGATTGCTGATGCCTGTGTTTTTTTGCTTTCGGAAAAAGCCAGGTTTATTACGGGAACAATTTTGCCTGTTAGTGGCGGTGCGGAACTTGGGTACAGGTCTGTAAGATAAAGCCAGACTGAGCTTTAGTTATACAGATGTAAAACAGCGTTTAAACAGTTTTTGATTGTATAAACATTGTATAAACCTTGTGTTAAGATTGTATAAAAATTGCTTAAAAATTTTTGACGGAGAGCGTTTCCCGTTATTATTCTAATAATATTTCTTCAACTGTTTGACAATTAAAGATATTACACTATCTTTGCAGTCCCTAAAATTTAGGGGGAATAAATAATTGTTAAACAAATTAAATACAAGCAAGTGAATACGTTAAGTTACAAAACTGTCTCTGCCAATGCAAAAACTGTTAACAAACAGTGGGTTGTTGTTGACGCACAAGGCGAGATTTTGGGGCGCTTGTCATCGAAGATCGCAATGATCATCCGTGGTAAAAACAAGCCTGAGTATACCCCACACGTAGACTGCGGTGATAACGTTATCGTTATTAATGCAGACAAGGTTAAGTTGACCGGAAATAAATTTTCAGAGAAAATTTATACTTCTTACACCGGATACCCAGGTGGTCAGCGTTTCATTTCTCCAAAAGAGTTAATGGCTAAACACCCAAAACGTGTTATCGAGAAAGCTGTTCGTGGTATGTTACCTAAAACTAAACTTGGTGCTAAATTATACACCAACTTATATGTTTACGCAGGTTCAGAGCATCCGCACGAGGCACAATCACCAAAAACCATTAAACTTTAATTAAAGAAGAAATGTCAGTTACAAACACTTCAGGAAGAAGAAAAACAGCTGTTGCACGTATCTATTTAAAAGAAGGCAACGGCACTATTACCGTAAATGGTAAAGACCACAAAGTATATTTCCCAACGTTACCATTACAATACATTGTTAACCAATCGTTCGAAGTTTCTGAACTAGTTGGTCAGTATGATGTAAATGTAAACGTAGCTGGTGGAGGTGTTAAAGGTCAAGCAGAAGCAGTTCGTTTAGCTATCGCTAAAGCTATTGTTGAATTAGATGCTGAGAAAAAACCAGCATTACGTGCTAAAGGGTTAATGACCCGTGATATGCGTATGGTTGAACGTAAGAAACCAGGACGTAAAAAAGCACGTAAGAAATTCCAATTCAGTAAACGTTAATCTTAAGGAGACAAAACAATGGCAAGAACTACATATCAAGACTTATTGGATGCAGGTGTACACTTTGGTCACCTTACCCGTAAATGGAACCCAAAAATGGCGCCTTACATTTTCATGGAGCGCAATGGTATCCACATTATAGATTTAAATAAAACTTTAACTAAAACTGAAGAAGCTGCTTCAGCAATCAAACAGATCGTTAAATCTGGTCGTAAGATTCTTTTCGTAGCTACTAAGAAACAAGCTAAAGAAATTGTTGCTGAGCAAGCAAAAAAAGTAAACATGCCTTTCGTAACTGAACGTTGGTTAGGTGGTATGTTAACTAACTTTGCTACCGTACGTAAGTCAATCAAAAAGATGGTTACCATCGATAAAATGACTAAAGACGGTACTTATTCGATCCTTTCTAAAAAGGAGCGTTTAATGATTCAGCGTGAGCGTATCAAACTAGAAAGCTTATTAGGTGGTATCGCGGATTTAAACCGTTTACCAGCTGCTATCTTTTTAATTGACGTTAAAAAAGAGCACATCGCTGTTAGCGAAGCGTTGAAATTAAACATTCCAACTTTTGCAATGGTTGATACTAACTCTGACCCTTCAAACATCGATTTCCCAATCCCAGCGAATGATGATGCAACTAAATCTATCTCTTTAATTACTGATGTTATCATCAAAGCAATTGAAGAAGGTTTAGATGAGCGCAAACGTGAAAAAGACGAAGAAACTGAAAAAGAGGCTGTAGCTGCTAAAGCTGCTGCTGATGCTCCTGAAGCTGCTGCTCCTGGTGCAAGAAGAAAAAAAGTAAGTAGCGAAGCTGAAACCGAAGAAGGTACAAGCGAAGAAGCTTAATTAATAATATAATTTGGGTTGTATGCTGTGCGTTGGAGGTTTACTTACAACAATCACGTACAACCCATAATTTTTGATAATAACTTAAAAAGGAAATAAAATGTCTACAGTACAAATTTCTGCAGCAGATGTAAACAAATTGCGCCAACAAACCGGTGCTGGTATGATGGACTGCAAAAAAGCATTAATCGAAGCTAACGGTGATTTCAAAGCTGCGGTTGATTACTTACGTAAAAAAGGTGCTAAAGTAGCAGCTTCACGTCAGGATCGTGATTCTAACGAAGGAGTTGTTATTGCTAAAGCTACAGCTGATGGCAAACGTGGTGTTGTTGTTGAATTAAACTGCGAAACTGACTTTGTTGCTAAAAACGCTGATTTCGTTGCTTTAGCTAATAAATTTACTGATTTAGCTATCGATAAAAACCCTGCTTCATTAGAAGAGCTTTTATCTTTAGAAGTTGATGGTCAGAAAGTTTCTGATATCATTATCGAAAACACTGGTAAAATCGGTGAGAAAATCGGTATTTCTAAATTTGAAACAGTATCAGGTGAGAAAGTTGTTCCTTACATCCACGGTAACTACCGTTTAGGTGTTTTGGTTGCTTTAAACCAAGCTGTTGCTGGTGTTGACGAAGCAGGTAAAGATGTTGCAATGCAAATTGCTGCTATGAACCCAGTTGCTTTAGATAAAGCTGATGTTGATGCAACTACTATTGAGCGTGAAACTGAAATCGCTAAAGAACAAATCCGTGCTGAAGGTAAACCTGAAGAAATGGTAGAAAAAATTGCTGCTGGTAAATTGAATAAATTCTACAAAGACAGTACTTTATTGAACCAGGAATTTGTTAAAGATTCATCTAAAGATGTTCGTAAATTCTTAAATGATACAGCTAACGGTTTAACTGTTACTGCATTTAAACGCGTACAATTAGGAGCTTAATCGCTTTTATTTTATATTAAAAGAGGGTGTATCATGATTTTTATAATGATGATATACCCTCTTTTTTTGTTTTCGTTATTCTGAGAACTTAGCATTAGAAAGACACACCATCATCTCGAACACACACTGCGTCCTTTAGATTTGACCAGTGGTCTAGAACCTAAAAAACAATTGTTATTAAGTGTTACGCTTAATTCCTCAGCTATACAGAATTTTGTAGGAATAATGCCTAACCACGGCAGCGGCGAATTATCAAGTCGTCAAGGTTTTTATGCCTA
>NZ_JBFTNT010000031.1:0-33327 GCF_056397585.1 Pedobacter sp. 05L430
CAATAATATTGTTGAATGTCACATTTAAAGTTTTGACATTTTCATCAAGATAAATTCCCTGACCAACTATAATATTCGCATTATGCTTTCCAAACGTTTTTGAATAACTCAACGTGTTTTCAAAATTGTAATTCAAAACATTGTTCCAATTACGTACAAATGAGTTTTTAGTTCTGATATTGGATGAGTYTAAATAGGCAACCGGATTAAATGCATCATCGCCATAAAATGCAATCTTGGTTCCTAACGTTGATCTAAAAACTAAATCTTTAATAGGCTGTAGTTCTGCAAACGCATTTCCAATTATGTTATGATCCCAGCCATAATTCCCAAGTTTTGTTTGAATATAAGCAAGGGGATTAAYTAATTCCTGGCCAACCCAAGGTGATAATCCAAATGGGTTTCCACTTTTATCTCTTAAAACATTTGGTGTTGTATATGGTGGTTTTGAAATAAGATCCGGGTTGGTTTCAATCGCCGGAGTGGTTGGATCTAAACCAATAGCAGAACTCAAAGGCCCTCCAAATTCATTATTTGTATTACCTAAGCTGCTATTTACAGAATGGCTATATCCTAAATTCTCTCCAACAGTTAACCATTTTGCAAGCTTATGAGTAGAATTTAAACGAATATTCGCTCTGTTCCATTTTGAAATCGGACTTGCAACTATACCTTCCTGCTTTATGTATCCGAAAGATGAATAAAATGTAGATTTCTCTCCGCCGCCTGCGATACTAAATTCATGGGTTTGTCTCCTCGCATCATTGTTAAATATGATATCCTGCCAATCGGTTCCCTTGCCTAATGCTGCGGGATTCGCAAATGGTAAAGTTGCATTAGGGTCTGTATTTTTTGCCGCTTCATTTCTAAGTGTAGCATACTCCGATGCATTTAACAGATCCAAAGTTTTTGCAGCTGCAGAAGTACCGTAAAATCCATTATAGTTAATTTGAAGAAGTCCGGATTTACCTCGCTTAGTAGTTACTATGATAACACCATTTGCAGCACGGGCTCCATAAATAGCTTGCGATGCTGCATCTTTTAAAACTTCTATAGATTCGATATCAGATTGATTTAGGTATCCAATACCTCCATTATCTACAATCACTCCGTCAACCACCCATAGAGGATTGTTGTTACCATCTTTTGCAAAGGTAGTATACCCCCTAATCCTTACCGTGGCTGCACTTCCCGGTTGCCCGTTATTTGTTGCTATGGTTACTCCGGAAGTTCTGCCCTGTAAAGCCTGTTCGACCCTATTTATCGGCATGCTTTCCAGGTCCTTAGCTTTTACACTTGAAATTGACCCAGTAACGTTACTCTTTTTCTGAGTTCCATAACCTACTACTACTACCTCTCCTAATGCAGTAACGTCTGTCTCTAATGCAATGTTAACAGAGGAGCTATTAGTTACGGTTATTGTTTGTGAAACCATCCCCAATTGGCTGATGATTAGTTTTGACCCTGCAGAGGGAACCGCGATCCTAAAATTTCCGCTGGCGTCTGTGAGCGTTGCTTTTGTGGTGCCTTGTAATGTTATGGTAACTCCTGGCAATGGTTTTCCATCGCTCTTGTCTGTTACCTTACCCGTTGCTGTTACTTCCTGTGCCATTGAGGCAAATGGGGACATAAGAAGACAGCAAACGAAGAAAATAAGTGTAAGACTTCTTTTCATACAATAAGATTTAGTTTAGTTTATAATTGGTTAATTTGGCTTCCACCTGGCGGTTTCAGCTAACTCAAATCTATACCTGGAAACGGTTTTTATAATATTTCCATACCACTACACTACCCCTACAAAAAGAAATTCAAAGGCATTATCGCCATACAAGCGCCACTACATCGCCACTACAGCGAGCAACTAAACTCCTGATTTACAATACAGTTATTTTAATCAGGAGCCCTCAGCAGTTCTTGATATCTGGATAAGGAAATCATATAGATTAGTTTCAGACTGAATATGCAGTTTCTTCCTTAACCGATACCTTCCTACCTCCACTGCTTTTATTGTAATGTTCATGAGCTGAGCAATTTCCTTGGTAGAAAGGTTCATTTTAAGATAAGCACATAATTTAAGCTCATTAGGTGTGAGCTCCGGAAACTGATCTTTTAGCTTATTAAAGAAATTAGTATTAACAGTATTAAAATGGATTGAGAAGTTTTCCCAGTCCTGATCACTCTTTTCAACATCTCTTATGAGTCGGATCAAGTGTCGGAAGCTGGGGGAACTGTCGTTGATATCGTGATTTTTAATTACAGCAGAAATCACCTCTTTTATTTTAGCCAGCACCTTGCCTCTCTGGACCAGATGCATAGTCATATTAGATAGCTCTCTATTTTTATAATTTACATCGGCTTCCAGTTTTTCGTATTCTAAACGGACGATTTCTTTTTCGCTACGATCCATTTCAAGCTGATGAAGATAGCTTAATCTGGTCTGGGCTTTGATATGTTTCTTCTTTTGCCACTTAAAGAACATATAGATAATTACGCCCAGGAGCAATACATAGAACATATACATCCATATCGTTTGATACCAGGCAGGCAAAATTTCAAAAGTATACCCCACAACTTCAGACTCGTTGCCAAAACTATTTCTGGCTCTAACATTAAATGTATACTTCCCGGCAGGGAGGTTAGTATAATCTTTTTCACTTTTTTGCGTCCAGGACGACCATTCTTTATCAAAGCCAACAAGTTGATAACCGAATTCAATATTTGCCTGATGCTCAAATAGTGTAGATGAATATTCAAAATGAAGAGAACTGTACACTCCACCAACTATTTTACCATCTAGCTGAGGAAAATAATGTATTGTAAATGATTTTGTAGTTGTTGGATGTCCAAAATCTAATATTCCAACTTTTTTATCTGAGACAAACCATAAGTTTCCTTTAGAATCTTCTTTAAGATATTGGATTCGCATTTGCTTTAATGCTTCGCTAAGTAAGACAAAAGGCTTAAAATTATCTTTTGCCGCATCATATTCATATACACCATTTTTAGTTGCGACCACAACCCGATTCTTTATTTTAAAAATGTAATTATACAAATGTGAAGGCAGCCCTTGCTTATCTGTATAGATGGTATATTTTTTTATTCTTTTAAAATCTTCAGACAATTCAATTTTATATACCCCGTGATATGGATGCGATGCCCATAAATTATTGTTGACATCAAATGCGATAAACCTTAAGGATTCTGTACGCCCTTCAATTTTGCCCTGATTGGTAAAACTTCCATTTCTATAACTTATTTTCTGAAGACCCAGATAGGTGCCAGCTATAATATCCTGTGAAGGATAAACCTCTGAAGTTGGTTCAAACAACCATGTTCCCGGCCGATTATATATTTGATGGGCAACATCATTTTCAATTTCAAAAAAGCCATCCTCATGCCCCATTAAAAGTTTGTTGTTGATTTCGCTAAGATTCCAGACCTGCCCTTTAGAGTTTTTAACTTCCGTAAATGCTTTGGTCGACAAACTTAAATCAGCAATACCATCTTCAATTTCTGTTACATATAAGCCATTAGATGTTCCGATATATAATTTCCCATTGAAATTACGTATAGCATAGCTTGTTATCTGTTTATTCTTATCAGGAAATATGCTTTTTACTGCGCTGTTAATGGCAACATAATCAATCCCATCATTCAGTGCTAACCAAAGGTTTTTGCTCCTATCAGTAATAAAGCCTCTTACATTGTTATTCTGTAAACCATCCTTATAGGTATATTTTTGTAAAACCTTCCCCTGTTTGTTAATAATTAGAACCCCTGCAGAGGTAGTTCCAATTACGTACTTATTACTGTCTATCCTATCAGCACCATAAATCCTGTCGTTATAAAATATCTGATCCAGGGCTGTTGGTTTAGGTGTAAGTTTTCCGTTGTGCATTAAAAAAAGTCCATTTTTTAACGTGGCGACCAGCATGGTGTCTTTATTGTATTCTATTATGGAAGTCACCGCAGATTTTAGCAACACTGGATCTGAACAATATGGTTTCCAGATCTCACCGTCATAAATCATTAATCCATGCCCTTTAGAATGAGCAAAAAACTGATGATTACTCTTACCTGCAAATTGCCATTCTATATCTGGTTTATAGGTTTTTACAACCCCATCTTTATAATAAAGAATAACGCTGGTTGTTCTGAAAACTACTGCATCATCTATAATAGCAACATTCCATATATCGGCAAAACTTCGGTATTTTTCGGGGATGAGAGGGATAATTGAATGATATTTCAATATTCCATTTTTCTCTGGATAAAAATATCCGGCTTCATCCTGTCCCCCAATAAAGATCCTATCTTTCGAATCTATTTCAACAGATCTTACAGAAGTAAAATTTGGCAATTTAATAAGATTCCAGAACCTGCCATCAAACCTCAGTAAACCTTCATTATTGCCAAAATATAAAATACCGTTCTTGTCTTGAGCAATATCCCAATTCTGCATTCCGGCTTTATACTGGTCATTATTATAGTTAAGTATTTGAGGTGTGCCAATTTGGCCCAGAC
Organism: Pedobacter sp. 05L430; assembly: GCF_056397585.1. NCBI lineage: Bacteria > Pseudomonadati > Bacteroidota > Sphingobacteriia > Sphingobacteriales > Sphingobacteriaceae > Pedobacter > Pedobacter sp. 05L430. The sequence continues at coordinate 4,525 of NZ_JBFTNT010000031.1, forward strand.
CTTCAAAATGGGTAAAACAATATAGAATTAGGATGATTAGTAGAGTTTTCCTCATAAATTACAACAGACAAAAAAATCCGCATTTGGTTAGCTACCCAAAATACGGATTTTTGATCAACATAGGTGTCTCACCTAAAAAATCAAGTCCTACATAAAGCTTCCGTCTCCGCGACGCATAATGCCTCTACCACCACGTCCTTGAGAACCAGACCATTTTTGCAGTCTCATACTCAGTTTAAGCATAAAGTATCTACTGATGGGATTTACTCTTGTATTTATATAACCGCCATCATCTGGTTGCTGTGTTCTTAGAAAATTATTCTGATTTAAAATGTCAAATGCCTGAAAAGTGATCTGGCCTCTCCGGTTAAACAGTTGACGTTCCAAACTCGCATTTATCACTAAAGGGCTATTATTTGTATTTCCGACTATACCATTTATGAACTGCTTACTGCCATTGTAACCCAACATCCATACATCCCATAAATATACTCTTCCATCTAAATTAAGAGAAAGCGTGTTAATTTCATTATTACCGKAACGAAGCGTTGAATTAGATTTTTCATTTTTGTATCCGATGTTCGGATTGATTTCGAACCACTCCGTAGGATTAATTTTTGGGCCAAAGCGCTGATCGAAAGAAGTAATATCAGTAGTATTCAAGATACCGTCCCGCATACTCAGGCTATGATTATAACTCACCGTACCATTAAGTTGCAAATTATACTTTCTGTTGTTGAGTTGCTTACTGATGTTGTAATTACCGGTTAGTCTATACACTCCACTAACATTCAAAAAGCGTGTTTCATTAATTTTACTGCCAGGGAGGTTTGGATCTGGATTGTCAACAGTTGCCACATTTCTGATTACAGCGTTTTCCGTATATGCCCCATTTACGTTTAGTGAAAGATTGAGCTTGGAGTTTGCAATATAATTATTATAATCACCTCTTAAAGTATGCACAAAAGTGGCTATCAGGTCTGGATTACCAATAACCGGATTATTTGGATTTGTAACATCCCTTACCGGTTGTATCTGATCAAATGTTGGTTCTACTGCATTCCCTGAATAGTTCAAGGATATTCTTTGCTGTCTGCTCCAATGATATTCAAATCTTGCAATAGGGATCAGGTTAAAACTGGTCCGGTTTGTTGTCGTACCCAGACTTACTTTAGTTCCGGATAATAAAGCTGGCACACCTGTTAAACCAACAGAAAAACGAACTTTAGAAGCATTAGTCATTCCATATCTAAAATTCAACGCCACCCGGCCCTGTGTAAAGGAATAATTATAAATGTTGCTTAATGAATCTATAATATCTGAAACGCCGCCATCTAAAATATCCCTTGTCGTCGCGGTATTGTCATAACCATTGTAATTTATCTGGGCATTCACCTCGAATTGAGTATTGACTCCAAGAGGCTCCACATAAGTCATACTCCCGCGATAATTATCACGTCGATTCTTACGTGCTATGATCTGATTAATTATAGAATCTTTCCCGTCTTGCGCCGCTTCAGTATAAAAAGTTGTGAAATTGTATCTTTCCTGCTCATTATCCTGATTATTTTTATTCAAATCTATCTGGGTTGAAAAATTCCTTCTGTATTTTTTAAACAGATGCTGATAAAAAGCGGAAATACCAAATTGAGGCGCTGTGCTGGAATTTGAATTTGTTATGCGGCGGTCCTGATCCAGCCCCATTGAAAGACTACTCCCTCTTTGGCTTAAGGTGGAGGAGCCATTATTATCGGTAGAATTAGACTGGAAAGTCGGGACAACTTTAAGGTAATTACTTGAGYCCAGGTTTACTTCAAATTCAAGCTTAAAATTATGATTATTTGATTTTTGCAAGCCTGTATTTGAACTGTTGGAGTGCAATTGCCCATTATTTAAAATACTTAGGGATTCGGTCTCATTCAAATTGTCTCCATTGGAATTTTGAAATTGATAGCCCAAATTATAGTCTATTTTTTTCCCGATTTTATCACGCAAACTAAATCTGGCATTTGCATTCTTTGTCGTGCCACTTAATGCATTAAGATTAATTGCATCTTTATAATTACCGTTTATACCAATCTGTTGATTTCCGTTAATCCGCGTAGCAAATAATCCGGCTTCCTTTCTTTCCTTACTGCCTCCAGCGGTGTTCAGATTCACCATATTTCCAACAGACTTATCTGTTCTTGTAGTAATATTCAGTATTTTTTCAGGATCACCATCCTTTACGCCTGTACGGGCCGCCTGATCACCATAGTCATCAACAATCTGAATTTTATCAACGATTTCAGCAGGAAGATTTTTAATTGCATTTGCGATGTCACCTCCAAGATATTCCTTTCCATTCAATTTGGCCTTAGTAACTGCTTCTCCCTGATGGACTAAACTTCCATCAGTACCTACCTCCATACCTTCCATCTTTTTGAGCAGTTCGTCTACAGTAGCATTCTTTCGGACAATGTAATCGCTGGCCTTGTATTCAACTGTATCTGTTTTATAGGTAATTGAAGGAGTTCCATTAATAACTACTTCATTCAAAGTATTATGCTCTTCCTTAAGAACTATTGGATCCATCACAATCCTTGGGCTTGTGTCGTTTTGTTTAAAACGCATTGCTGGGGTATTAACATACCCAATACTCTGAACTACAATAATGTAAGTTGCTGACTTTACATTTCTAAAAACAAATACACCATCATTATTAGTACTGGTTTTTAGGGTATCCTTGTCGGAAGTTAAACTAACAGTTGCGCCAATTACTCCGAGGTCTGTAGAATCCTTTACAATTCCACTTATCTCACGCGTAGGCAAGGGTGGAGGAGGATTTTGTTGCCCCTGTGCATAAAGTACTACAGAACTGAATACCAGTAGAAATAATACAATAGCAGGTCTCAATGCATTATATAAATAATTCATTTTTTGTTTGTGTGGTTTATTTGTGTGTGAGTAGTATCTATGTATACAGCTTATTTAAGGATATATTTTCCCCAAAAATCTGTTGGGCTGGTTAATGCTTGAAAATCAATTCCAGAACGTCTAGGGCCGAAGTTGCCACCGCCACCGCCGCCTCTATTACCACCAAAACCGCCTCTTCCTCCTCCGTCGCCGTCACCGCCATCTGGTCTCTGAAATTGTAAACCATTCAATTTTATATTATATGCAAATTCCTTTGGTGCATCTTTCGAAATGCCCAACTCTTCAAATGGGATTGCCAATTCGTAGAAGAATGCTTTGTCATTCCCTATACTAGCAAATGCCTTTATACCTAAATCGTTATAAACGGAAATAAGGGTATCGGTTGTTTTTTTAAACCCGCTGATCTTAATTTCCTTGACCTGACTTAATTGCCTTTTTTGCATTACAGCCATCATAGAATCTCTTTGTTCAGGAGTTTGCGTTACCCCTCCGCCTCCACCCATTATGGCACCCATTTGGCGCCGTCCACCTCCCTGTCCACCACCTTGTGCGGGTCTGTTAATCAATGGATATGTAAGTGTAATGCTTTCCTTTTCTTTCTTTTTTCCTTCAGTATTTATAGCAAGCGTAATTCCACCGGCAAGAATCTTTGAATTATTTGCTATATCAGTTGATTTAATTACAAGGTATAAGTTCTTATCATCGTTACTTATTGTATATAAAATACTGGTCCGTTTATTTTCGGCCTGAAAGGTATCGTTCCATTCTGTATTTCTTCCATCAACTTTTATGTTAGTCGGAGCAGTTATACTGCCTTCCTGCACATCTTTAAGTTTTTGTGCTTGCACTGTCATGCAAAAACCAGCGAGCAATAAAGTATTTACTGTGATTTTTAAGAATATTGATTTCATATTTGGTGAAAGTTTGTCATTAACTATAGCTTTGGAATTATGACTCACTAAACTCGCTTAGGTTTAATCCTAATGAGCAAGTTTAGCGGTTAATATTCTTGTTACAATCAATTTTACAATAGCATTCCACCTCAATACAAATTAATGGGCTTCCTGTACTTCCTTTTTTTGTTGAAATATGTAGATCAGATAACCCAGGGCGGGCAGAATAAATATACTGCCAATCAATAAGGCGTAGCCTAATGTATCTATCGCCTTTGCTTGTCCCTGATGGGTAAGTAACGATAAATTCGCCCCATTTTTAAGGAGTACGATGTCTGGAAAATGGCTGTATGTGGCAGCAAATAAGATCATAGCAACCTGAAATCCTGCAAGCAAACGAAGCAATATAGGCTTCTTCCGCTGAAGTAAGAAAAACATAATAATCAATGAAATACTTGCAGCAATAATGGCGGTCAAACCCAAAGTGTCTCCAAAAATCCAACTTGCTAATGGGATGTTTTCATGATAAGCAGCAACAAAAACTAGTGCTCCACAAAACATAACCGTATAGATTGTTCGCCTTGCTTTTCCGATAAAGAAGCTTCTGTCATCGTCAGCCGCCTGCCCTATGATAAAAATAGTGGCCAAAAAACCACATATACTAACTGTAAATACCCCAACCGAAACAGAGAACCAGTTTAGCCAGCTAAAAACATAGGCGGAAAGAAAATCTTGTGCCTGAACATCTATTTGACCTGATACGGAACTGGCAGCAATTATTCCAAGGAAAAATGGGGTGATTAAGCTTGAATAAATAAAAATTGGGGTATATACTTTTTGCATATCATCCTTAACGGCATCATAGTTTCTAAATACGAAGGCAGTTCCACGGGCAATAATGCCAAGTAACATACATACTAATGGAATATGCAGATAGATTGAAACTGTAGTATAAATTTTAGGGAACCCAACAAAAAGGATAACAATAGCAATAATTAACCACATATGATTTGCCTCCCATATAGGGCCAATAGCTTCATACATAGTTTTACGCGTTTTGGATCGATTACCTTTGGAGGTAAACAATTCTATAATTCCCGCTCCAAAATCTGCACCACCTAATAAGATATATAATAGAATTGATGTCCACAGGAAAACAATAACAACATAGATCATAATATTAATTTTTAGGTAGTTTGGAAGTAGAATCATATAATTTACCAACCATCGTAATCTGACGGTACAGCAATAAACTCACTATAATTGCCAACGAAATGTATACACCAGTAAAGAGATAGAAGGAATAAGCAATTCCAGGCATTGGCGTTGCAGCATCCACAGTCCGCATAACACCGTTGATAATCCAGGGTTGTCGTCCAACCTCTGTTACCGTCCACCCTGCCTCCAAAGCTATAAATCCCATAGGAGTTGCAATTATAAAAAGCTTTAATAGCCAGTTACTATTAAGCCATTGTCTCTTTTTCCAAAGGGCTATAAAGTACAATAAAGCAATGAACACCATTGCCATTCCAAGTCCAACCATAATCTGAAAGGCATAATGTGTTACCGCTACCGGAGGTTGGTCTTCTTTTGGGATCACGTCGAGACCTTTAACTTCCCCACTAAAATTCCCTGTAGTCATRAAACTAAGCAGACCAGGAATTTTAATTGCGTAATCAACTTTTTTATTCGCTGTATCTGGTATTCCTCCAATAATTAATGGCGCATTTCTTTCTGTATGAAAATGAGCCTCCATAGCTGCGAGTTTTGCTGGCTGGCGATGAGCAACATCCTTAGCAGAAATATCACCACTGATAGGTTGCAAGCAAGCTGCAACTGTTCCAAATACTGCTGCTATTTTAAAAGCTTTACTGTGAAAGAGCACATTTTTCCCTCTAAGAATCATCAGGGCGTGTACACCTGCTACGGCAAATCCGGTAGATACAAATGCAGCAACCGACATATGGAGCGCCTGAGAAAACCAGGCATCATTAAACATTGCCTTTATAGGATCTATGTTTAAATACTTACCATCCACAAAGTCAAAACCGGCGGGGCTGTTCATCCAGGCATTTGCAGCAACCACAAGAATTCCTGACAATAACCCACTTATTCCTACAACAACACCAGTCACCCAGTGAAACCACGGATTTAACTTGTCCCATCCATATAAATAAAACCCAAGGGCTATCGCTTCAATAAAAAATGCCGTCCCCTCTAAAGAAAACGGCATTCCAAATATAGGACCTGCGTGCTCCATAAATGTTGGCCACAGGAGTCCTAGTTCAAAAGATAATACCGTTCCCGAAACTGCTCCCGTTGCAAAAAATATTGCAACACCCTTGCTCCAGGCTTTTGTAACGTCCTTATAGACAACCTTTTTTGTTTTTAGCCAGTAAAAATGAGCTACTGACATAAAAAAGGGCATCACCATACCAATACATGCAAAAACAATGTGAAAGCCAAGAGAGAAGGCCATCTGGAGTCGGGCAGCTAAAAAATCGTCCATAGTTAGGGTTTAATAAACGTTAGTCGCTAAAAGAAATAGTCAAGCAAAAGTACGTGTTTTAAGCACAGGAACCCAATTTCAGACCGTATTTCAAGCAATACTTTTATCAATATTTCAATACGCTTACAATTCTTTAAAAAGAATTATATTTCTTTAAAAGAACTAAAAAACAAACTAAAAAGAAAATAAATTTGTTAAAAGAGATATTTATAAATATGTTTGATACCTGTTGATCGCTAACATTTCAAAAGATAATGATGAATACATTAAAGTTTAGATATGTCCTTACAATTGTTGGAATTATATTTAATTGCCTCTTGTAAAAAGGCTAAACCTAGAAAAGAAGAAAAACCTGTAGAAACAGATAAACCGATTATTACAGATCCTGTTAAAAAACAATTTATCCCCATAAAACTGGAATCGGAAAATCTGATTATTAACCTTAAATACGTCGAAAACTCAGCTCTTATTTCAGAAGTTAATAGTTCCGATGGCTACAGTGTTAAAATAACTTACCGAGATCAATTACCCTTTGAATGTCTTAAATACAAAAGCAAAATACCTTTTAAATCTATTTATTTTAGAAAAACAGCCAATACAGATTTAAAGGTTACATTTTTCGATATAGATGGTAAAGTAGATACACCTACCGGTTCCCTGATGTTGACGAGAAATACTAAAGAACAACTGATTTCTATTCAAGCATCAGGCGACGGCCCCTCTTATCCATATAAAGAAAGTACATGGTCATATAGCTCAGCTGGAAATGTATCAGGTATTATCGTAAAAGGTTCTCCTAATGATGCATCTCCCATTAAATATACCCATGACGAAAAAAATGGAATCTTCAAGAATGTACAGCATGCTCAATTGCTATTTCTGGAAATGGGCTACAGCTTTTTTTGTGCCGATACAAACAACAGGCTAAGCTATTCAAATACACATAAACCGCTGGAAAATACCGATTTCAGTTATCAATACGATAGTGTTGATTACCCTAAACAGTTTACAATACTTCAAAGTAAGCAAACTTTTAAGATCACCTATACCGAACTTAAATAATGACCTTATTCTTTTAATAATTTTTGTGCTCTAAATAAATTATCAGAACACTGAAGAATTTTGGCCTTCAACTTTGGATTATAGCGGGGGTTCTTTTCCAAAAAGTCTTGAACAATTTTTAGGGCCTCCGCGCTCTGATAATACCCAAATGTAGATTGAAGCCAGTTTTGAGGAAAAAAGATATCTCCTGTTTTTTGTATTTCAGCCAACATATCCAGACTCTTCGCTAAATATTTAAACGAACTAGTTTGTCTTAGTGGGTGATGAAGATAATATAAGGCAGCCCCCACATTTGATTCCTTTTCTCTATTCGATTTTAGTTCAAGACTCTTAAAAAAGGCATCCCGTTTTGTTTCTGCAGAAGATACAGCTGGCATAATAAATTCAAATCTTTTTCGTCTGTCCCCATTACTTATTCGCTTAAGCTGCTTACCCAGAATCGAACTATCACCATCTCTCAATACAAGTGAAAAGGCCAATGAGGTATAATCATCTTCTGTCAGCTTTAATCCTGCAGGAATTTTCTGACTTTCCCAAATTCGGTGCAACTTTTCACCGGCGTTAGCCGATAGATATATGTCTTGGTAGGTTTTAAAAAGCACCTTCTTGTTATTAGGCAAACTTTGCTTCTGCATACTGTTCCACAAATTGCTCTCCAATGATGTGGATACGCCAGTACGTTCGGAGGCTGAAATGAGTCCCCAATAAATACTACTGATATAATTGGTCATCAGTTTGAGGTTTAGCTCTTCTTTTTCCTGATCCAGCCCTTTTACAAACAGATTTAACAGGTCCGATGGTTTAATATACCTCCCACTTAACATATTCTCATACAATGAAATATAGGCAGCAGCCCTGCTCAAAGGCTTATCAACCAAATATATCTCATTAAACATTTTTTTATCCAATGGCCAAAGACCATACCCCTGTCCTGATGAGTTAAACAGAACAAAAGATGGCACATCCATTCCTTCAGCAGCTTTTAATCTAACTTCTTTATTATTGAGGCTCACTGTTAATTCTTTACTATAACCAGGATAATAAAGAGTTACTTCTATTAATTGTGGCCAAATCCTATTTGCCCCATACTCTGGCTTCTGCTTAATTATGAACTTACTAATTTTATTACCTACAGCTTTAACCGTATAGTCAACCAAAGGTCTTCCCGCCTCATTTACCCAGACCTTATTCCATTTATTTAAATCATGCTCCGAATGTTTATCAAGGATTGTAATTAGCTCTGGCCAGGAAGCATTTTTATTCGCAAATTTCTTCAGGTATTCCTGCACACCTAATTGAAATTTCTCCTTTCCCATTAAACGCTCCAACTGTCTCATCATTATTGGAGCTTTATGGTAAATGATATTTCCATAAAGTGTTCCTGCATCTTTTAAATTATCTAAATCTTGTCTTATTGGATTTGAACCCGTAGTACGATCTACCCCATAAGCTGCAGGGAAATGATCTATCAAAAACTTAAGATCAAATGCTTCTTTCCCAGTAATATTTTCCGCACTCTTATCAGCCATAAAATTTGCAAAAACTTCTTTCATCCAAACATCTGTAAACCAGTTCATGGTAACCAAATCTCCGAACCACATATGAGCAGTTTCATGAGCAATTAAGTTATTGCGACCATTTAGTTGATCCTTAGTAGCACCTTCATCGAGAAATAAGGCCGACGACTTATACTGAATTGCACCTACATGTTCCATACCTCCAAACTGAAAATCCGGAATAGCCACAAAACCAAATTTTTGAAAAGGATAAGGAATTCCAGTCCACTGTTCCAGATAACTCAATGACTTCGAATGAATGTTAAACACTTCATTCAAGCTGTTTTTTATAATTAACGAGTCAGTTTCTCGGTATAGAAAATCGGTCAGCATGTTTCCGACTTTACCATTTGCAAGTGTAAACTTTCCTACCGCAAAAGCAAATAAATAAGTACTTAAGGTATCTGATGTATTAAATCGGTAGGTTTTACAGTCGTTTGTAACAACAGAATCTTTTAACCCAGCATTAGCCAAAGCATTCCAATCCGCCGGAATTTTTAAAGTGAGGTTATATGTTGCTTTTAAATCAGGCTGATCAAAGCAAGGAAAAACTGTCCGCGCTCTATCCGGAACAAACAAAGTATATAAATAATCACTGTTCCTGTTAAGTGCAGCCTCACCAGCCTCAAAACTCAAACCTATTATATTCTCTCCTTGCTTTAGGTATTTAGAATCTATAATCAAGTGTTCTTCCCTATGATCCACCGCTACAGAAACACCGTTTACTTCCAGACTTTTTATCTTTTTAGCATCCTCTCTAAAATCCAGCTGCAATGGATATTTAGTCGATCTAAGTTGAAATGCTATTTCTTCTGTAGCATTTATAATCTCACTCCTATTCTTAGGAATATCCAGTCCGATTTTGTAGTTGATATTACTTAAAGTCAATTTGCGATAAATAGCCAGCTTTTTGGAGACTCCCGTCTCCAATATTGGCTCTGAGAAATATTTCGCACCAGAACAAGAAATAAGAAAGAGCGCTAAAATTGCTATTGTATTACGCAAATTGACCATAGCAACGAATTTAAGATTTTGTTGAATTAAAGCATCAAATAAGTGGTAATTTAGCGTCAACAAAACTTAGATCAGCTCTGTTCAAACTGACTGATCACCTAAAACAAATTTATGATCATGAAAAAGACATTAACAACAGTACTGCTTATTGCGCTAACGGTATCATTACAATCTGAGCTTAAGGCACAAGGTGTAAAAATGCCTCAACCAAGCTCAGGGCAAACCATTTCTCAGGATTTTGGTCTGGGTAAAGTAACTATCAGTTATTCTCGTCCAAACACTAAGGGACGTAAAATCTTTGGCGGATTAGAACCATATGGTTCTGTATGGAGAACCGGTGCTAATTCTGCTACTACCATCGCTTTTACAGAGGCCGTTAAAATTGGAGGAAAAGATCTTGCTGCCGGAGAATATGAATTATTTACCATTCCAGGAGAGAGTGAATGGACCGTAATCATAAACAAAGGATCAAAACAATGGGGTGCCTATGAGTATAAAGAAAGTGATGATATATTGCGCATAAAGGTTAAGCCAACTAAACTTAAGGAGAAAGTAGAAACATTTACTATTCAATTTGCCGATGTTTATCCAAATACTGCCAAATTGCAGTTAATGTGGGAAAATACYGCTTTAACGGTTGATTTATCTACTGATTTTGACGCCAAAGTGATGGCAGGTATTGATGAGGCAATGAAAGGAGAGAAAAAACCTTACTTTCAGGCTGCATACTATTACCTTGAAACTGGAAAAGACTTAAGCAAAGCACTTGAATGGGCTACCGCTGCTGAAACTGCAGATCCTAAAGCGCCATGGGTTAAATTACTAAAAGGACGTGTTCAATTAAAATCAGGAGATAAGAAAGCTGCAGCAGCCACTGCAGAGGAAGGCATAAAATTAGCCACTGAGATTAAAAATCCTGAATATATTAGATTACATACTGGCTTATTAGCTGAGACTAAAAAATAATATTATCCAAAAACATAAATATAAGACAGGATACCATAAATCAGCATCCTGTCTTATATTTATCAAATTATTCAAGCACTATGTGCTTAATATTCCTTCTATCAAATGTATAGCTGATATGAACCTTGCCATCTTTAGTCTGAATTATTGACGGATAACTGAACTCCTTTTTAGTATCGCCATCTTCGAGCTTTAGAATATCATTCCATTTTTCCCCATCTTCCGACAAAGCGACGTTTRATTTATATCGCCCATTAAACCATTCCTTACCTGGAACAGTTGGATTATAAACAATCATATGCTTACCGTCTTTCAATGTTTGAGCATCAGTTCCTGAATTAGGATTCATCAAAGTGGTAGCGCTTAATTTACCCCATGTTTTCCCACTATCTTCCGACCACGATTCAACAACGACCCCCTGTTTACTTCGACATAATATCTGAAGTTTATTTCCCCCATGAATCAATATACTTGGCTGGATTACATCAAATCTACTATCTGCATCAACAGGTATAATCGCCCATGTTTTACCTCCATCTCCAGACCGTTCTATATGCACACTCCACTTATCATCAGTTTCAGTACTTGATGGAGACAAAATTGTCCCGTCAGCTAACTCAATAGGTTTATTTTTTATTGGTCCCAACACCCCTTCCGGCAAACGGGTTTTAGCAGACCATGTTTTGCCATTATCATCAGAAGTTCGCACCATTCCCCACCATTCTCTTGGCGAGGGCCCTTCTTTATAGAACAAAAAAAGTTTTCCCTTCTTTGTTTTAAATAATACCGGATTCCATAAAGGAGAAGACCATTCACCATTCACTTTACCATCGGCAACGGCAACAGGGCTAGTCCATTTTCCCTGTTCATTTATAGATAGCCAGATCCTTACATCTTTACTTCCTTCATGACTACCACCAAACCATGCAGCCATTAATTTTCCTCCATCAATTTCAACCAATGTAGATGCATGGCATTGATCAAATGGGGGATTGTTAAATATCAGTTCATCAGTTACCTTTTTCCATGCATGCTGTCCAAATACCGTAACAGTAGAAACAGTTAAAACAAAAGCAGTTAAAAAACTTCGTATCATATTAAATATTATTTTTCTCCCCGGCAATTCCTGTTTTCTTCATCATACTCTGAATAATTACCGACAAAAGAACTACCAATAAACACCCAATCACATTTAGCCATAGGTAAGCAACAAGATCAAGTTTACCAATAATTATAATCACCAGTTCCGTTGCTAAAGCTGCAAAAAACACAGCCCTACCATTTACATGCCGTACATAAAAAGCAACTAGAAAAACACCAAGTATGGTACCATAAATATAAGAACCAAGTATGTTCACAGCCTCCAGCAAATTACCTATCTTACTTGCGTAAAGTGCCATAACAATGCAAATCACACCCCAAAATACTGTTGCAAGTCTGGAAGCCTGCAAGTATTCATGATCTGAAGCATCTTTCTTAATCAGACGCTTATAAATATCAATCACTGTTGTGGATGCCAATGAATTTAGGGCACTGGCAGTAGATCCCATTGAAGCGAGAAATATGATCGCAATCAATAATCCTATAAGTCCCTGTGGCAAATATTGAGTTACAAAACTTAGAAATATATAGTTATTATCTTTTGTATTTGCATGCTCATCATTCTTAACCATTAAGTCAGTAGCTTGTTTTCTTATCGACTTCTCCTTCTCGTCTGCCTGTTGCAATGCCTTTCTCTGCCGGTCAATCAACGATTTATCATCTTTGTCCAAAGCAACATTCATTTTATTAACCTCAACTTGCTTTTCTTTAAAAGCCACATCATAGTCGGCCTTTATTTTATTCAGTTCAGGATTATATTTACTATTCTCCAGCTTGTTCAGCTCAAAACTGTTAAAGAATATGGGTGGTTTATTATATTGATAAAAAGTAAAAACCAATACGCCTATCAGCAATATCAGGAACTGCATAGGTATTTTAACAAGGCCATTCATCAATAAGCCCAGTCTGCTCTGACTAACAGATGCGCCAGATAAATAACGGCCAACCTGACTCTGATCAGTTCCAAAATACGATAATTGTAGAAAGAAACCTCCCAGTAAACCTGTCCATACAGTGTATTGATTATTCGGATCAAAGGTGAAGTCTATCGCATTTGCCCTACCCATTTTACCAGCTATATTTATCGCTTTCACAAAGCCAATATCTGCAGGTAGTAAATGAACTACCATAATACCCGCAGCAAACAAACCACAAAATATAATGCTCATTTGAAGCATCTGCGTATAGGAAACTGCTTTTGTACCCCCATAAACAGTATAGAACACCACTAAGCTTCCAATAAACAAAGTAGTGTAAGTAGTATTGATATTTAAAATAGTAGAAAGGATAATTGAAGGGGCATAAATGGTAATACCAGTAGAAAGTCCTCTTTGCACAAGAAAAAGAAATGCGGTTAAAGCCCTTGTTTTAAGGTCGAACCGCTGTTCAAGATACTCGTAAGCGGTATATACCTTTAAACGATGAAAAATAGGCACAAACGTGATACACAAAACGATCATTGCCAATGGTACACCAAAATAAAACTGTACAAAGCTCATCCCCGAAGAATACGCCAAACCAGGTGCAGATAAAAAAGTAATTGCACTGGCTTGGGTAGCCATAACTGACAGACAAACATGGTACCAAGGCAAAGATTGGTTACCCAGTAAATAGCCCTGAATGTTTTGAGCCCCACGGCTTTTATAAATGCCGTAAACTACAATTACAACGAGTGTAAGAATTAATACTGCCCAATCTATAACACTCATTCGAAGTATTTTGTAAATGCGTAAAAAATCAGGATCAGAAATACAAGCCAGCCTATCAGTAACCGGTAAAACTGTTTCCAGGTTTTAACAAAAGGCGGCAACTCTTGCTCTGGTTTCTCTGGTACCGGGTTGTCATGTTCTGCCATGCTGTTATTATATTACTTCTTAACTGATATTAAATTCACAAAGAGTCTATAAGCACCCGGCACGCCTGCGGGCAGTTGTCTGAAAAATGATAAACCAGTATAAACAAATCTACCCTTGCCATAATCTGCAATAATTAAAGACCCTGTCTTCTCACCTTCACCATCATCATGCATGCTCAAAAGGGTCCTGTACTTTTGATCAACATCGGTAACAAAATACAATCCTCGCTCCTGTACCCAGCCTTCAAAATCTTTATCTGTAATTTTATTCGGATAGTTCAAAGCAGGATCATCAGATTTTAGTATTGTAACTTTGGCATCTTCCTCTGTTACCCTATCTCGAGACAGGCCAAAAGGGTATGGACCTAAGTTATCTAGTCGCAAAGGGCCATTTACATTATACTGAATCAGTAAAGTCCCACCATCATTTACATACTTCATCAGTTTGGGCTGCATGCTTTTAATCTGTTCACTTACATTATATAACCTAACACCAGCAATTATTGCATCGAATCCTGAAAGATCTCCATTCACAACCTGTCCTGCGGTTAGGTTAATTACCTCGTAACCAATCTGTTTTAATGACTCCGGAACTAAATCTCCCGCTCCTGCTATATAACCTATGCGTTTTCCTGCCAACTTTAAGTCTACCTTATCCACCTTTGCCTCAGCAAATGGAAAAAGTGTTTGAGTAGGAATATGCTCATAGTCTATTACATGCAAAGCACGATTGTATGTTTTGCCATCAACAACAACATTTAAAACTAAATTACCGTTAATGGTACTCCCTGCTGGGGTAATTGTAAATTCAACGGTCTGTTCTTCACCTTTTTTAGCCAGGTTAAAGCTAATATTTTCAGGAGCAACCTTCCATCCCATTGGAATTGCGGGCTTCAATACTCCTACTGCATTATCCTTAAAACTTCTGAGCTGAATAGCTATTCTTTTAGGCTCATTATTAATAAAAACAAATGCCTTTTCACCCATAGTAGCAGTTACAGGGGGCGCAATTACTAAAGGTTTATAAATTTCACCACGTACCTGGTCCGTATATTTATAAACTACAGGTCGTTTCTTTTCAATCACCTGATCACCTATTTTGATCCGGAATAAACCGCTTAAGCCTATTGGATTTTCTGCAAGCCCAATCTTTGACAATGAATCAACTACATACGAACCTAAAGTATGTCTCTTTTCCAGCCAGTAAGGCTGAGTAATTTTTATACCTGAAGTTGATATAGTTTTATCCTGAGAAACAAATTGATTAGGCGGCAAATCAAAAGAAGCTTTGCTATTAATTTCCTCAATACTCATCTTTAAGGGGAAACCTTGTTTAGCCCTTGCAATAGCCTGTATTCTAACGTCAACAGGAGCATCTAAAGCATAAGATGAACTTACCGCAGCACTTTCAAACCAGATTCCCGCACAAGCCAGGATCAAGTCGTCCAGCAAATCTTGTTTAAAGGGCTTTCCTTTTACCAGTTGCTTAAGCTTTAAAAGTTTTATTACCGATTTAGATGGATCGGCAACATCGTATTCAGCATTAATTTCAGAAACAAGTTTTTGTATCTCTCCATTTCCAGGATTCCGATTAAGGGTAAAATCTACGCCCTCAAATATATCTTTAGACGCCTTCTCACCAGCTACATAACTAAAAAACTCTATAGCTGATCCACGTTGTCTGGAAGAACCAAAGCCCTGGCTTCTATGATTAGATCTACTTTCGGCAGCAATCTCTCCATAGCTTTTACCCAACAGAGCATTATAACCGCCCACATCAATTTTCAGCTGATCATCTGAAGTGGTATTATTACCTCCAAAATTAAAGGTATTCCAAAGAATGCGTTTTGCCTGCCATGGCTTTACAAAAGCAAGCTGTTCAGGAAATTGCTTAGGATCAGCAGCCGCTACAAAAGCTTCATGAGCCAATATTGCAGAACCAGAATGGTGTCCGTGACCTGCGCGTGAATCTTCAGGAAAGCGGGTAATGATCACGTCAGGCTGAAACTTACGAATCACCCAAACTACATCGGCAAGTATTTTTGATTTATCCCAGATCTTAAAACTCTCATCAGAATTCTTCGAAAATCCGAAGTCGTTTGCTCTTGTAAAGAATTGTTCAGCACCATCTGTACGTCTGGCGGCCAGCAATTCCTGAGTACGGATCAACCCAAGTAATTCAGCCTGTTCATTACCTATAAGATTTTGTCCGCCGTCGCCCCTGGTTAATGATAAATAACCGGCTCTAACTTTTTTCTCTTTAGCCAGATAGCCTAGTAAGCGGGTATTTTCATCATCAGGATGTGCAGCAATATATAAAACACTGCCAACAACATTTAATCCTTCAAGGCCTTGTTTAATCTCAGCAGCATTAAGTTGCTGCATATTTTGGGCTTTAATTAACGAAGGAACCAGCGCAGTAAGCAGGAGTAAGCATAAACGTAACTTCATATACATATCTTAGATTACATTTTATGTAACCTCAAGATAGCCCGAAAATAATTAAAAAACATTAATCCGAAGTGTTATTAAAAACTAAACTCCGTAACAATCATGCAAAAATACTACGGTTCTTATAGGAGAATTTTGCTGCTTACTTCTTTATCAATAGTAATAAAGCCCGGATATTTCACTAATCCACCGGCAACTTTAATACTTGGTCTGATTTTAAGTGTAAGTATCCCTTTCTTTTCGGGTCCATTCTTTCCAGATTGAATAAACTCAGTGATTTCCCTCATTACCTTGCTATCGGAGATAAACGGATAGATATTTACTTCCATATCAACCGGGACTACCGTAGCCTGTCCCGCAGCAACATTTACTTCCTGATTTACAAAACCGGCAGCAAGTTCTTGTCTGTTAATCAATATTTTGTACTCAAACTGATTAATAGAAGCATCATCACCGGAAGGATTTTTTACTTCCAGGTTCAACCGAGCTCTTAATGGAACATCTTTTCTCAATAATCCCAGAGCAAGTCCCGGAAGGCTACCCAAATTAATATCCTGATTGCTGATCATCTTTTTCACATCAGCTCCTGCCAGAGTAATCTCATCAGCCGAAGTGATCCTATATTTACATCTTTCAAGTGCTTTTATTTGTCGTGCCTGTTTGTTTATACCACAACCAGCTACCCCTATCGCCATCAGGCAAACTAATAATATCTTTTTCATAACAGCTATAACGGATTATTCAGTAAAATTATACAAATCTTTTTTTACTACCGTCTGCGGCCATTCATATTGCGGCTTATTAAATGATCAATGCTATACTTACCTGAGCCAGCAACAAGTAAAAACAAGTAAGTAAGCAGGTAATGAAATGCAAGTTCTTTCTTCTCAAATGCATCTGGTGCATGAATAATAAGACTAGCCACAAGCATAAGTATAATCAGAGGTATTACTGCAAATCTGGTTCCCAGACCTAACAAAACTAAAACGGAACATACAACTTCAGCAAACACGGTTAATACCAGAGAAGCTGTTTGACCAAGACCTATAGGATCTGCAAACTGAATCTCACCTCCTGCCAAAAGCCATGGTAATTTTTGAAGACCATGCGTAAGCATAAATGCAGCAATAGCAATACGTGTAATAAGCAGCATAAAATGTACGCCCTCATTGTTGAAATTAGTGTTAAATAGTTTTCTCATGTTTAAACTTTCAGTTTTTCAGTTGATGCTAAATATATAAATTTTGGTGATTATTTAATTGTAAGTGATTTAATAAATCCCGAAATTGCATCCTGAAGGATTAATTTCTTCTCCGGATCGGGCTTTCCTACTTTCTGGATCATCTCTATTGAAACCAAACCATGCAGTATTGAGAGATAAGTATGGTACTTTAGAAAATAGTTGGTTTCGGTATTATTGCTCGAAGCAATTGCTTCCTGAATAGTTGTGATCATAATACCAGTCATGTATTTCATTTCGGCAATTTGATTTACCATTTCACATGCAGGTATCCCAAGGCCAAACATCAACTGATAGTATTCCTTGTGTTCAAAAGCAAAATCCCAGTAAGCATGAGCAATGGCCTCCAGTTGTTCTGATGGCTCAGTATATTTATTCTTTACTTCAAGCAGCGCATCTGCGAGTTTTTGAAATCCCTCTTTAGTAAATTCCAAAAGAATAGCCTCCTTATTCTCGAAATGATTGTAGATAACCGGAATACTGTATTCGATGGCGTCGGCAATTTTACGAATAGATAAAGATTGCCAGCCATCAGTTAGCACTTGTAGCCAGGCAGCTTCAAGTATGCTAGCCCTGAACTCTTCCTTTTGTCTGATCTTACGTTCTGCGATTCCCATACTAGTTTAATTTTAGTTAACAGTGTTAACAAAAGTAATGGGTTTAAGATACAATTAAAACTTGAAATGTTTTTCTGACTTAATTACAACAATATTTTTTTCCAATGCGTATAAAGCGAATAACTAAAGCCACTAAGTTTTAATCGTTCTAAAAGTCAAATTAATTCTAGGTTGGGTTTCAATTACCGTCTTCGGAAGCCTGTGCTCCCAATAATGCTGGGTCTCTCCTTTCATAATCAGCAAGCTGCCGTGGGTTAATTCAATAGAAACGATTGGCAGTTTATCTTTGTAATTTCTGAATTGAAAAATTCTTGATGCCCCAAAGCTAACAGAAGCAATCACAGGAAATTTACCCAGATTCCTTTCATTATCTCTATGCCAGCCCATATAGTCCTTACCATCGCGATAGTGGTTCAACAGGCAGGCATTAAATTTAGTATCAAAAGCTGTTTCAATATTTTCTTTTATTCTCTGTAAGGTCGATGTCCACGGCAAAGCATTCATGGTAATACCAGAATAAGTATAGCTAACATCCTCATCCCCATAAAAGGCGGTAAAACGAGGCTGAAGAACGGTTTTTCCGAAAATCTTTATGGGCTCCTGTTTCCATTCGGTTTCCTCAGTTAACTTATCCAGATACATATAACTATCATCCTCCATAAAAAAACCCGGATGAAAAAATGCTTCCCCGGGTATTGTTAATAGATTTACATGATCACCATAGATTTTTTCCATGGATGCAATTTAGGCAATTAATCTCTGTTCCAAAATGCAGGCGGCTCTATACCTAGACTACGCAAATACACAGTGGCCTGCGCACGATGATGAATTTCGTTATCGATAAAATAAAGGATAATACCATACGCCTCTCCTTCATATTGACCAAATGCCAATACTACCTCCTGAAATTTCTCTTCTGGAATCTGTGCCCAGTAAGTATTGATCTCATCTGTTATCCTATCCCATTCCTTTAACAGCGCTTCCTTGGAATTCACTTCAGTTTTTCCTGTGTGATGATCCATTTCATTAATGGTTGTCCACTCGTCGGTAGCAATGCCTTTCACCCCCGGACCAGACATGCTGGTAATTTCACTTATTAAACCGGCAAACGGACGCATCCCTCCAACAGAATAATTAAATAATTTATCTTCCGGAAAAGCCTCAATCACACGTCTTGTAAGTCTGCGGTGGCCTTGCCAATGGTCTAACAAAGCATTAGAGTTAATAAATAAAGGCGTCAAAACTGTTTCTGCGGTTGTGTTAATCGTAGTCATAATGTAGGGTTTTTAGTGGTTAATCTCATTTCTTATACAAAGAAAACCACCTCCACTGACAACCCTATGGCAGTCTGTTTTTAAATAAAAAAATTAACTACATTTGTAAAAAAATAAAATCATGCTACGTCTTAAATATATCCAAAAGAATAACATTAGCCGGTCTCCTTGGCTCATGGACTTGGGTATGGATTTTAGTTTTAACTAGAATACGCTAAGACCTAAACAAAAATCATTTATTTTATTATAATCAATTTGCTATGGCTATTTAATCCTTAGCAAATCATACATATATCCTTATGGACATTTTATACACTGTAGAAGAAAAGTATCTGCAGGCAATAGAAGAACTTCATTATGGCGAGCTGCCAAAAGCGCTTCACTTTTTTCATGAAATCGTTAATTCAGATCCGGAGTATGCCAGAGCATATTATCAATTGGGTAGTTTTTATTATTATCAGTTCAAAAATTACCAAACTGCCGGCTACTATTATAAAAAGTGCATAGAACTGGAGGCTGATTTCCCTGATGTTTATGAACATTATCTAAAGCTGTTGATCACATTAAAAATGCATAAATTAGCTCAAAACATAGCTAAAAAGGCATTAACTGTTCCAGGAGTTTGTAAAGCTCACATTCATGAGAGCCTTGGCTTAAATGCTGAGGAATTACAAGACTTCGCTACAGCAAAAGAGCACTACAAACAAGCGGCGCTAGCAACTGCCTCACAAACTGAGCACGAACTATTCCAAGATCATTTAAAGCGTATTAAAGATAAGCAGACAGCAAATCTAAATATGGTTTATGCTTATCAGAGTTAGTTGATTAAATCAACTAACTCTGATTTTTAATTCTATCAAAAGAAATTATTTATGTTTTTTATCTCCGGTATATATCATTTCACCAGCTTTAACCTTAAGTTTCAGGTCATTTTCTGCCGGAGGTTTAGGACATTGATAGCCATCGCTATAAGCACAATAAGGGCTGTAGGCCTTATTGAAATCGACCTCAATAAAATTTCCTGAAATATCCTGGCTGCTTAGGTCAATATACCTTCCACCACCGTATGATTCCTCCGAGTTGGTTTCATCAGTAAATGGCAGAAATAAATGATCCTTATATTCGGCAATTTTCGATAAAGAAATGCTTTTATATATAGTAAGCTTCTGGGGTTCGCCATTTAATTTAAAACTAAGAATTGCATAACGTATATATTCCCTGCTAGTACCTGTGTAGGTTGGCATTTGGAATGATGTTTCGTTCATTAAAAGCTCTACATTCGCTTTTATCCTATAGTTACTATCGGCTTCAAAAAAATGTAAATTCTTTAGATCACCTTCCTTTAGCGGTGAACGGGTATCCTTCAAAAAATCTGCCTTGTAATTTTCGCGGTGCGTTGCAATCTGTGTTTTATAATCTTGTGCAAAACTGTTCAGTTGAATCATCATAAACAGTATAAAGCAGTATCTAATCATATCATTAAAATCTAGTTTACAAAGCTATCAATTTATATATTAGAAATCCCACTCAGGTATGTGGCATTCTGTTTGTTGCTTAGAATAACATAACATTAAACTAGTAATACTATGGCTACATTCTCAGAAATCATTAAAGGTGATAAACCGGTACTTGTCGATTTTTATGCTACATGGTGTGGCCCATGCAAAGTTATGGCGCCCATTCTGGACACATTAAAAAAACAAGTTGGAGAGACTGCAACCATTCTAAAAATAGATGTGGACAAGAATCAAGCCGCTGCTGCCGCATACGGTGTGCAAGGTGTACCTACTTTTATACTCTTTAAACAAGGTAAAATTCTTTGGAGGCAATCTGGAGTTGTTCAGGCAACGCAATTACAGCAGATCATCAACCAATACGCTTAGGCACCAAACACCATCTATTTCTGGCCCAAATAAGCAGCAATTACTTTTAGGCGCATCTTATTAAGATCAGTCGTGTTCGTATTGGATAAGAAAATAAAAGTAAGATCTTTATCAACAAGGTGTACCCAGTTCGCATTATGTCCGTACCCTGCTCCCTGCCTTTCAGCAAATATGGTATTTACATTTCCGAATTTCTTAGGGTATACCCAAAATCCAAAAGCAACATCTCCAAGCTTTTCATCCCCCTTAAGCATTACATCCACCGTCTCAGGTTTTAATATTTTATGATTAAAAATTGCCTGATCAAACAACAGCAAATCCTGCGGCGTTGAGTACATAGCTCCCGCAGAATAGAAATTATCCATATAATAATTTGTTGGCATATAAAGATCTGTTACACTTGAATCTCTATTTGAATAACCATGATCTATGCCTTTTATGATGTCCTCATGATGAAGGTAATCTGTATGAAACATTTTTAAAGGCAATAATATTTTTTCTTTTAGCACCTGCTGGTAACTTTTTCCATAAATATTCTCTATTATTTTACCCAGGATAATGAAGTCGCCATTATTATAATTGAATTTAGTACCTGGCGTATCTATTAATTTTTCTGAAAGGAATTTATTTATAAAAGTATCCAGAGGCCAGATTGTTTTATCATAAGCCTCATGTATCATTTCCGGAGAACTAATATCCCTATGAAACCTTCCACTACTATAGGTAAGTAAATTCCTGATAGTAACTTTTCTTGCAGCTTCGCCCTTATATTCAGGATAATATACAGAGATTGTTGAATCTAAATTTATTCTTTTTTGTTCATAGAGCTGCATGATCAGTACAGCCGTGAATGTTTTGGTTAACGACCAAATGTGAAATCTTGTATTTTCGGAATACCTGATATCATTAACCCTATCTGCTATTCCCGTATATTTTAAATACTCAATTTTCCCACTCCTTGCAATTAGCACTGCGCCGTTAAAGTTTCGCTGTTTTACACAGGAATCAACTACCTCCTGAACTTTTTTAATTTGTCCGGAAGCACAGTTTGCAAGGAACAGAAGTATTACCAGGTTTATAGCTCTTGTCAAAGGCATTTACCCATTAATAGCATCTTCCAGTTTAGAGCCGTCTTTTGTTAAAACTTCAAAATGATGGCTTTTAGATAGTTTTAAAAGGTGACCAATAAAATCGGTCGCTGTAGGATAAACATGTTTATCGAATTTAAGAATGGTTTCGATCTTGTTAACTGCGTTAACATACTCGTCTTTGATTTCTTTTTGATTCATAACGTACTGCTTTACAGATAAAAAATAAACAATACAAGATACAAATTAATTCGTTCATCAAATAACCATGGAATATAGTTACAATTATATTACAACTAGATAGGCTATAAAAAGAAAACAGGAATGATCCTACCGACCATTCCTGTATATCTAAATTAACGCTCTCCATATAAAGACGCATTTAGAAACAAAATATTGTATACGCCTTTAAAAATTTTTAGTTGATCCATTTTTGCCTATATAAAGATCAAACTCTATAAATTGCATTTAACTATAAAACCTATGGAAGGAAATGATGATAAAATCTCGGCAAGAAGACTAAAAGCCATTTTTGGTGGCTCCATAGGTAATCTTGTAGAATGGTACGACTGGTATGCCTACTCTGCTTTTGCAATTTATTTTTCCGCCTCCTTTTTTCCTGAAGGAAACCCCACTGTACAGTTAATAAATACCGCAGGGATATTTGCTTTAGGTTTTTTAATGCGCCCACTTGGAGGCTATATTTTTGGTCGCGTTGCCGATCGCGTTGGTCGTAAACAATCCATGACACTTTCTGTATTATTGATGTCGCTGGGTTCTTTTCTAATCGCCCTAACGCCGACCTATAAAACCATTGGCATTATAGCACCCATCCTTTTGTTAACCGCAAGATTGCTTCAAGGCTTAAGTGTTGGTGGCGAGTATGGCGTATCTGCGACCTATTTAAGTGAAATGGCCACCAAAAACAGACGCGGATTTTACTCAAGTTTTCAATATGTAACTTTAATAGGGGGCCAATTACTAGCCCTCGCTATTCAATTAATCCTGCAAAGAGTACTACTATCTGAAACTCAACTTCAGGAATGGGGTTGGCGTATTCCATTTGTATTCGGTGCCATCCTTTCCATTGTTGCACTTTATCTTAGGAAAAACCTCGATGAGACAAAAGCATTCGAGAACCAAAAGCAACGCGGAAATGAAAAGAAAGGAACTATAAAAGAATTATTAAAACATCCCAAAGCAGTAATTACCGTAATAGGATTAACACTAGGCGGTACCCTCGCCTTCTATACCTACACAACTTATATGCAAAAGTTCCTTGTCAATACTGTACACATGACAAAAGAACAATCTACATTGATGTCGTTTTTAACACTACTCATCTTTGCATGTTTGCAGCCTTTATTCGGAGCATTGTCCGACAAAATAGGAAGGCGACCACTCCTCATTGCTTTTGGTGTATTAGGCACCATATGCACAGTTCCATTGCTTACAACGCTAAGTCACACCACCTCACAGTGGCAGGCGTTTTTTCTTTTAATGATTGCATTAATTATTGTTAGTGGCTATACCAGTATCAACGCAGTAGTAAAAGCCGAACTATTTCCAGCCCAGGTTAGAGCCCTTGGTGTTGGATTACCCTATGCGCTAACTGTTGCCATCTTCGGGGGATCAGCCGAATATATCGCTTTGCAATTAAAAGATTGGAACCATGAAGAATATTACTACTGGTACATCACCATCTGTATTTTCATATCCCTGATGGTGTATATTTTTATGAAGGATACAAAGAAGACTTCGAAACTAAATCAGGACAGTTGATAAATAAATTTTCGGGTTACTGTTTTAAGGAAGGCATTGCTGTTCGATGCAGGAACAACAATGCCTAAAAACCAAATATAAGCATGTCTACAAATCTTAATAGACATAATTAAAACGAAAAGTGCGAAACAAAAATTTATTTATGAGACTACAATTTAGGCACACAATTCTATTAACAAAAGTCCTATTCTCTTGATTCAAAAACAAAGAATACTATACATTCCGCACTTTTTCCGGCTATTAAGTTTTCGACAATTTTTTGTTTGGCATTTTGACTCATAAAAAATAAAATTCCAAATTTTGTATTTAATCAAGCTCAATCCATCACAGGATTATGAACAATAGGTAGCTTTGCAAACCTGATTACCTCAACACTTGGAAAACCGAAATCCTCCACTACTTTACCCAATATCAGGTAGCAACCTTTTCCTCTAAAAGGATAAGTAGGCGTGCTGTTGGGAAAATGTGTAGTATCAAAGAAATTTCCATCTGCGTCCAGAAAAGTACCAAACCACATTTTCTTGTTGTTTTTCGTATGCACAGTCTTTTCACAAACATACAATCCCACCATTTTTACCGTTTGTCCAACATATTGAATCAGGTTGTCTGTGCACACATCTCCTCTGTATGGGGTTTTCAATAGATCAAACATAGAAAGCGACAAAGGAAACCCAAGCAGTTCCAGCTCATGATAGGCATCTTCAAGCTTGGTATTAATCAGCTCTGGCAGCATATAATGTTTACTTTCCAAATGAAAAAGTTCTGCATGATTAACAGGCTTAACTTTACCACCCAACATCATATGCACCTCCCACAACAAAGTTTTCTTACTCTTACCTGTAAACCTTAAAGCTCCCACCCTAATTAAAATGATTACCTGTTCCAGTCCCATCCCAGTACGTTTTACAAAATCCTCCAGATCAATAAATGCACCATTTCGCTTAACCTCATCGGGAATTAATTCTATAAATCTATTCTCAAGTCCCTGTACACCAATAAGCCCCAGGTAGGCATCATTCCCTTTAATGGACACTCCAGAAGTACTTACATTTACACATGGCAAATGCACCTTTGCACCCGCTTTTTGCAATTCATGAACATACAACCAACGCGTATAAAACCCGCCGTAATTATTCAGCACCGCAACCATAAACTCCCGGGGATAGTAGGTTTTTAAATGTAAACTCTGATAACTTTCTACTGCAAAACTCGCTGAATGTGCTTTAGAGAAACTATAACCCGCAAAAGAGAATACCTGTCTCCATACCTCGGCCGTAATGGCCTGTGGCCTGCCCAATGCCTTTGCTCCTTCATGAAACTTTTCTACCAGCTTATTGAATTCTATTTTCGAGCGATATTTCCCACTCATCCCCCGTCTCAAAATGTCTGCATCCGTACCATCCATCCCCGCATAATGAATACAGATCTTAATCACATCTTCCTGATAAACCATTACCCCAAAAGTATCTTCCAGTTGTTCCTTCATTACCGGATGCAGGTATTCTACAGCATCTGGTTTATGAAAATTCTGAATGTAAGCCTTCATCATACCTGATTGTGCAACCCCAGGTCTAATAATACTGCTGGCCGCAACCAATGTCAGGTAATTCTCGCAGCCCAGCTTGGTAAGCAATTGCCGCATTGCCGGCGATTCGATGTAAAAACAACCAATGCTATTGCCAGATTTTAACTTGTTATTCAGGTTAGCATCGTTCATAAACGTCTTTACCTGATGGATATCTATTTTATATTGCTGATTTTCCTCCACCAGCCTCACTGCTTCTTTGATATGCCCTATCCCTCTTTGGCTTAGTATATCGTATTTATCGTAACCAATCACCTCCGCCTCGTACATATCCCATTGTACAGTGGGCATTCCTTTGGGTGGTAAATCCAATGCAGTGTAATAAGTAATCGGTTCTTCCGAAATCAGTACGCCACCAGCATGAATACTTCTTTGATTGGGCATCTCCTTCATCATTTCGTATATGGCGTTAATCTTTTCAAAAGTAGGATTGTTTCTGTTTTCCGTTGCTTTAGCCGGATCTGTAAAGCCCTCAATCTCAGCTTTTGGCAGGCCCATTACTTTACCAATCTCACGAATAATGGAGCGGTCTTTAAAGGTACTCATCGTGCCTAGCAGCGCAGTATGGTCTTTTCCGTAACGCTTAAAAATATAATCCTGCACATCTTCACGCTCATCCCAGGAATAATCAATGTCAAAATCCGGAGGCGAGGTACGTTGTGCATTCAGAAACCGCTCAAAATACAAATCGAGTTCCAGCGGATCTACGTCAGTGATACGCAAACAAAAAGCCACGGCACTATTAGCTCCTGAGCCCCTGCCTACATGATAATAACCCTTAGACATGGAATAACGAATAATATCCCAGGTGATTAAGAAATAGGCACAATACCCCAGGTCATTAATTACCTTCAGTTCGTTCTCTACTTTTTTCAGTGCCTCCTTATTGTTCTTTCCATAACGATAAATCAGACCTCCCATTGCCAGCTTTTCAAGCAGTGCTTTATCATCATTCTTACTCCCCGTAAAGGTTTTACGGTTCAGGTGCACTTTCCCCTCCGCATAATTCATCCTGCAGCTATCCATCAGTTTCCGTGTATTGTCTAGAATGAAAGTATATTTACTAAATCTAGCTTCCAGCTCCCCTGCGGGCAGAAATATATCGGTACTACTGCATTTATCTTCAGGCCCAATCATCGTAAGCAGCGTATTCAAATCTACCCCTCTCAAGTACTCATGTAAGCGGTATTCGAGCCTGTCGGCCACAAAAACAGGTTGTAATGCAAGTAATTTATCTTTTATATGATTGATCTCCTTGCCGTGCAAGCTATGCAGCTCATCATAGCGAATCCCCAGATATTCATTTTCGCCTAATGGTTCCGTTACATTATCACCTGCATAGGGGTAAATTACAACTGCATTTTTAAAGGGTTTTACCTTATCGGGCAGCTCTTTCTGTTCCAGATTATGCTCAGTCAGGAAATCATTTAACTCCTTCATCCCTTCCTTATCCTTGGCAACCCCAATATAAAGTAATTGCTTATTTCGTCTAAATTCAACACCTCCAATGGGCTTAATACCGCTCTTATTACATGCTCTCATAAACTCCATGATCCCCGTTGAGTTATTGATATCTGTAAGCACCATCTGCGTAACCCCTCGAGAAGTGGCTTCCTTTATGAGCTTTTCGATAGACATAGTGCCATAACGCAAGCTATATTGAGAATGAACGTTCAGGTACATGGCTTATAATTCAATATTCAACACAGATRCCCTTGTTACTGCCTTTTCTCCAAATCGCTTGCGAATCCTGTCCATTGCCTGCACCAGGCTATATTGTTCCTGCGATTCACTATACATATCAATTTGTTCAAATCCGTTTACCAGACTAGACAAACGCACACCAACAAGTCGTAATAACATCCTCTTGGTATATACCTGTTTAAAAAGTTCCTTTGCTTTTTGAATAAGTGTATTATCCAGTGCAGTGTAAGGGATAGATGCCTGCCTGGTAACATCTTCGAAATTAGAATACCTGATCGTTACAGTAATGCAGGCCGCAAGTTTCTTTTTTTCTCTCAGCTGAAATGCAATATCCATTACCATCGAAGTAAGCAGGTTATTGATCATATTTATATCTATAGTATCTGCTTTAAATGTGCACTGTGTGCCAATGCTCTTCTGCTCGGCATATGGAACTACCGGACTATTGTCTATCCCTTTGGCTCTTTGAAGCAGCGATAACCCATTTTTCCCCATCAGCATATTCATCTGATCCGGATGGATCTGGGCCAGTGTATGAATCTTCTTGATGCCCATATCACTGAGTTTTACAAAGGTCTTTTCTCCCAGTCCCGGAATTTTCCTGATTGAAAGAGGATTTAAAAAAGGTTGTACACCCGATGCTTCAACATTCTTCTCCCCGCTTGGCTTACATTCGTTAGTTGCCATTTTGGAAACCGTTTTATTTACCGACAACCCAAAAGAAATTGGTAAGCCCGATTCTTTCATAATAACTTGTCGAAGTTCATGGGCATAAGTCATACAACCATGGAACCTATCCATGCCCGTCATATCTATATAATGTTCATCAATACTGGCTTTTTCAAACAGCGGCGCCCTTTCCCTTATAATATCAGTAATTTCATGAGATGCTTTAGAATAAGCATCCATGCTGCCTTTAATAAAAACCCCATGCGGACACAGCATCTTTGCCATTCTGGCTGGCATCGCCGCATGTACCCCAAATTTTCGGGCCTCATAGCTACATGAAGTTACTACTCCACGATCCGACATGCCGCCAATAATTACGGGTTTTCCAATAAGACTACTATCCTTTTTTAACTCTACAGACACAAAAAATGCGTCCTGATCCATATGAATTATTTGCTTCCCTTCCCTCATGACAAATAAATTTAGGTCACGACAAAACTAAGCTAATAAAATTAGTAAAACAATTATAAAACTAAATATATTAGCGCAAATACAGATTATACTATTCGTTTAAGCAAGCATAAGGCCCGGGACTTCCTTTAGAATTTGATCCTTGTGAGCGGCAGATAGCCAGATAT
>NZ_JBFTNT010000032.1:0-29729 GCF_056397585.1 Pedobacter sp. 05L430
GAAGAAGAGAGGGTATATTCGGCTTTCTCGGCCTCACCACTTAAAATTCTTATGTATGCTGTTCCTGATTTTTGTACTGCTGCATGTTCAGGTGTTTTTATGTAAAGGGCCACTTCCAGATTAGGCATTTTTATGGCTTGCTGAGGTAGCTCGTCCACAAAAACAGTTTCCATTGTCCAGGTTTTGGGAAGGTCTATTGCAAAATCATCAGCTATTCTTTGTACCTCATTTTTGAAATGATGCTCCTCTTCGGCAAAAACCGCCGATTCATACATGTATTTTTCTACAGGTATACAGGCAATGTAGAGCTGGAAACCTTTAATGTGTTTTCCTTCTCCGCCTTCCATTTTTTGTAGTTCCTGCTTAATGAAAACAAGTATAGCCTCCCTGATGGCTTTAACATCCTGTGGCTTTTCTGAGGTATTTTTACTAAATAGGTTAAACATGTTTTATCCTTTCTTTAACTAGTTGATGCTATCTTTTTTTACTACTATGTTTTCTTTTATAACAGGTTTTGCAACAGGCGGTTTAAAATCTTTGATATATCCAAGATCCAATAATGCTGGTACAACGTGTTTTCCGGCAAGTTGTACCGCTTTACTTGAGCCCCTGGTAGATTCTATACGAATACAAACAACAACGTGACCGGGACCTGATTTTTTGGGCGCAAAGAACACATACCAGCCGTCATTAATTCGCTCTTTTTTCCAGATCCTTTCTGGTGTTCCTGTTTTACCTGCTACAGTAATGCCCAATGTATACCGCTTATTGGCACTCTGCTTAAGCATGTAATCTGTAAGCAAAGCCGCGTATTGCGGGTCATTGGCCAACTTAATACCTGGCTTAACTTTAGTTGTAGAATCGCTGATCTTTAAAACATAACGATTAGCAACTAATGTGCCCTTATTAGCCACCCCGGATATTAGCCTTGCAACAGAGGCGGGGGTAGCAATTAACTCGCCCTGCCCCCAGGCCATCCCGGAAATACCTTTAGCCCTGGTGCGACGTATATTTGATGGATCATATCTCGGCTTAGTATTAAACTCAGTTTTACGCCAAAGATTCATCCACTTGTTCTCTTGTTTTGCATTACTGGTGTCCTTATCAAAGTAATAACCACCAACGCCTCTAAGGAACATTCCGGTTTTCATATATAAAGCGGCCATGTTTTCCTGCAAATGCTCTTCATTAGCTAATTTAATAAAATAAACATTGTTTGAGTTTACAATTGCACGCTCCAATGTAATATTTCCTGTTTCATCCGGTTCTATACCTTTGGTTCTGATCCTTTCATAGGAACTTACTGTAAAAGATCTTTTGGCTGCATTAATGCCCAGTTTGTTAAAGGCAGCCATTGCTGTTAAAACCTTAGCGGTAGAGCCTGGCTGTGTTGCGTAGGTAAACCCAAGATCTGCATTGGTATACCAGCCGGAAAGCTTGTTCTGTTCGTTGGTAGTCATGTTTAACAGCTCCCAATCCTTAACTGGAGGTAAGGGATAAACTGATGAAGCAAGTACATCGCCCGTTGAATCTTCCATGATTACCACGGAAACCCTGCTTTTTCTTAGTGAGGTATCCAAACCAACAGAATGCTGGATGGTTGACTGTAAACGTGCATCTATGGTGAGCTTAACATCTCTGTTTCTTTTTTTGAACGATTCAACCTCATTGCTGTTGATTCCTGCCAGTAGTAAAGGAGCCAGGGCGGCATAATCTCTTTTGCTTACCGTCATCTCTTTTACCCCTCTCGGCAGAAAGCGGTCTTCACGGTATTTATTCGCTTTTGTATTGAAGGAGGTAATAGGTGTATGGAAGCCTCTAAGCTCTGCTGCATGTTCATACTCGGCAAAATACCCGTTTGTGCTACCGTTAAATACTCCCGTGTTTGCATCACCTATCCAGAAAAAGGTTTGCTCTTCGAAAGGATAATACCTGTCGACCCGTTTATGCATGGCCGAATCGAGATTATAGCTAATGCCAGATGTTCTTAACGTGTCTGCCTGTTTCCTGACAAAGTCAGGATTACTTGTTGCAAGAACCCTTCCTTTTCTGTCGTATAACTGGCCCGCTTCTAATTTGTTCATTAAAATTGCAATGCGGGGATTATAGCTAAACATGCGTAAACCACTTCTATCGGCTACAAGCGATGGCTGTACTACCCATTTTTTATTATTGGCAATATATCTTGATATGGTGATGGTTAACAGAAGAACGGCGATACTGGCAGATAAAAGTGCCGGTACAAGGTTCTTATCTTGCTGTTTGGTAATAAATGCCATCTGTACATCTGTGCCTCTGATTAAAGAAACGGAAAGCAAAATGCCGGCTGCCATCATATTTGCTACCAGTGATGACCCACCATAGCTGATAAACGGTAATGCAACACCTGATAGGGGCAATGCTCCTGTAGAACCACCGGCAATGAGCAGGAACTGCACAAACATACTTATCCCAATACCTGCGCAGAGATAAAATAGAAATGGAGTGCCCGTTTGCCGGCCTATAATTATTGACCTGTTTAAGAAAATCAGGAACAACACAAATATGCTCACTATACCTGTCCACCCGAATTCTTCGCCTATGGCTGGCAATATCATGTCGGTGTGCGCCTCTGGTATTGTTTTGGCAAAACCTTCGCCTACACCCTGACCGGTTAAGCCACCACCAGACATAGCCCAAATGCCGTTTGCTACCTGGTCTCCGCCATAGACTTCGTTATTCCATGGGTCTTGCCATATAGATTTACGTTCTGTAAGCCGGTTAACAGGCCCCGGGATGAGTTTGTCGAGATAAGGAACCTGATCTATCAATAAGAAACCCGCGATGATCATGATGACCATTATTGCCGATTCGCTGGTCTGTTTTTTATTGATCAGCATGGCCAGGCCAATCAATACAACGGTAACCAGACTGGCTATCCAGATGTTCAAAAACCAGACAGTTAATGTGTAAGTAATGATGGCAATGAGCATCATCATGAAATCGCCACGCGAGAAAGAAAACAGTATGATAAATGTAAAACACACCACCATTGCAGGGCCCAGATCGCCCAGAACCAGGTACATCAGGATAGCGATGCCCATTGCCACAAGTGCGAATGAGAAGAAATACCATCTTTTTTGCCAGCTGCGGTATTCGGTGATAAAACGCTCGTTACTGGCAAAAAAGCCTGCAAGAAATAAAATGATGGCATATTTTACGATCTCACTGGGTTGTACACCAAACAGGTTTACTTTTACACCACTGCCCTCGGGGCCATTTCCGAAAATGATGGTTAAGGCCAGTAGCGCCAGTGCCAGCCCCGCCCATTGCCACCCGTTTGCTTTTCCTGAGTTTTTATTAAGCACAAGCATCCGGTAAAACCTGGAGTCGACATTAAACTTCCGGAATTTAATGAGCATTAATATAATGATGGCGAAAACGCCCATGCCAAAAAAAACAAGGGTATCTTTTGCTAAAAAACGATCTCGTAATGGATCCTGTAAACTGAGTAAGGCTATAAACGAGAACCCCGTCATTAGCATAATGATGGGTAAAATAAGCTGATCTGCCTGAGGAAACTTAACGCTTAGCAGGAAATGTAACAGGAAAAATCCTGCAAAAAAACTTCCGGTAATGATCCAGAACCATTTATTAAATTCATCAGGAGTACGTACTATCAGCGATTTTTCTTTCTTTAAGATTTTAAAATCCCTTGCAGAAAAAAGCCGGATAGTATGTTGTGTTTGCTTAAACGTAAACGAAGCATCTTTTTGAAGTTCCTGTATGCCCTGTGATCTTCCGAATTGAAAGCCGGGTTTTAGGGGTAACAGCTCAAAGGCTTTGTCTTCAGGTAAATTTAAAAATGCAAAATTCCCGTTGGCATCTGTTCGGACATATGATATTAATCCCGCTGATTTTACTTCTACCTCATCATCAACATAAGCACTGTCCTGAGGAACTATCATTTGTAGTTTTATCAGAACGCCGGATACGGCTTTATTGGCAGTATCTATAATCTTACCCGATATGCTATGGACCCCTAGTTTAAGGTCGGTTTGAGCAGGTAACTGAGGAGGCCGGTTTCTTTCCTGGGTAAAACGCAAAGAGTCGTCGCCGGTATACCCAAGTAATGCGCGCGAGTCGCTAGCTCTTTTTTTGAAATTTTGTCCTCCAGAGGCAAAAGCATAATCCGCCTCAACAAAGAATTTGCTTTTATTCAGCTCCCCAACGTTATCAAGCGGCTCTTTAAAAGACTTAACGCCTTTTGCAACAGTTTGTTCTATTAGGTTTACGTCTTTTTTGTCTTCAAAATAGTACCCCTTTTCAAGTAAGGTTTTTATGAGTTCACCTGGATTTTTAGCATTCAGGTTCATCATGGTTCCATTGTCCAAACGGAAACCCACGTCGGCAAAATTGCGCTGTAAGGTATTGAAAAGTGTAAAGAATAATGATCCTAACACGATGGTTATCAGTATAATAAAAGCACGTTCTATTTTCCTGCTCTCCATACTAATGACTTCCAGTGGTTGGTAATGAATCTGTTTTAAAAGAACTGGCAGGTATTTTTCCCTGGATATACATGTTCTGAGGCAAATTATAAGTAGCTTCTATGGAATTAACACAGTTGTTGAACCGTACATTTTTTAGCTGCAGTACATTGTTTTGGGATAATATGGCCGTATGGAAGTTTTCAAATGTGATGTTCTCTAAAAACACATACTTACTGATTGGTTTAATAGACACAGCACTGCCTTTATATGCTGAATCACTTCTGATGATAATAGGCGTTTTAGCAATGATGAAAAGCGTATCCTTATTAAAATGTATATCCTCATTAAGTATAATTGGCGATTTGAACAGGGAATCGGAAATGATTAGCGTGTTCCCAACCAATTTGTTAATCGTGTCCTGAAGTTTTGCTTCCTGCTCATTACGGACAGGTTGCAAAGCTGTCAGCTTTTGCTGCTTGATGGCATTTGAACGGACGTTATTTTGCCATAGCAGATAAAGTGCGAATGCCAGAAAAACAATGCAGAGTACAGACAACAGTGTTACCAAACCCTTATTGTTTTTTTGTACCACAGGAATAGCAACAGGAGTAATCTCTTTTTGCACCGTAACCTCTTTAGGGGCAGCATGGGTTATTGAAGGCTGGTGATTTACAATAGATTTTGGGCTTTTTACTTTTACTGCAGGTTTTGTTGCCTCATGTACCAGTGATTGTTTACCATTTTTAACCAAAACAACAGTTATATTGTCGCGTCCACCATTATTGTTAGCTGCTTGTATAAGCTCAGCTCCTTTTTCCTGTAAAGTGGTCTTTTTGGTCAGAATGTCTGTAATGCCTTGTCTGTTAACCATGTCGGAAAGGCCATCACTACAAAGCAATAACAAATCACCAGGAAGGAAAGGGGATTGGCCGGTTTCTATATAATCGTCCTGTGCTGCTATTTTTGCACCAAAACCCAAAGCTTTATTAATCTCGTTACGTTTGGGATGGCTCATGGCCTGTTCTTCGGTAAGGCGTCCGCTATCTTCCATGAAGCCTACAAAAGATTGATCTTTTGATATTTTAACCAATGATCCGTCGCGAAGTAAGTACAGCCGCGTATCACCAACATGCGCGTAATAGAGCAGGTTTTTTTGAAGATCGATAACTGCCAGTGTAAGTACACAGGCCATGTTTTCATGTTCCTTAACTTTTTGTTTTTCGGCCATTATCTGTCCATCGGCAGCAATAATAGCATCCTTCATCAGCGAAGGCAAGTCTTTACGCTGACTGTTCAGGTGTTGTAAAATTGACTGTCTGGCAATCGCCGAAGCAATTTCGCCTCCAGAATAACCCCCAACCCCATCTATCACACAGGCAATAACCAGATCGTTAGCTGCCGTAGTTTCGGCAATAAAGGTATCTTCATTATTATCTCTTACTTTTCCTGTATCGGTTAGTMCAAAGTAATTTCTATCCATTTTATTTGGGCGAATTTTTAATGTCTCTAAAATGTGCGATCAATAAAATGATGCATATAATGAATAACGCTATAGATAAGATATGCGACATATATCAGGATTTAAATATGTTAACACCAATAATTCCGTTCAATATAAGTCGAGAGTTAACAGGTAGTTCAGACCATTTAGGTCCGGTAATGTCACTTCTTTCAATTAGATTCTCGTTTAAAATGGTCTTTTCACCAAAAGAGGCTACATAGAACTTATCTTCGGGTCTGTTGTATCTTATTTTAAGATGAGGCGTATTTACCCACTCAGACGGAATCCTGAAAATATGATTTTCTTCCCTTGTTTCCTCGTTTCCGGAAACCACTATATCGTCTGCTTTCATCAGGTATTCTAATTTTTGTCCGGAGTAAGCTTTATCTGGAATAGTAGTTTCAAAACGTGCCAACACCACTCTTTGGCTATCATTTATTGTCTTTTCTTCAGGTTTCTGTATATCTACATAAGGGATCTCATAGTATCCTTCGCTGTAAAATATAAAGTCTTTTAGAATATCATTGTTTATGTCGAATGTTTGGGCCAGCCCTGTTTGCCGTGGTATAAAGGTAACTCTAAGATTTTCTTCTTTTTGCGTGCTGTCTGGCAATAATTTTCCTATAAAACTAATATCTCCAGGTTTATAATCCGGGTGAGATACAAATCTGAATACCCATTTATTACTTGACGGTTCTACCTTTTTACCATCTGCAACCTGTTTGTTTAATATTTCATAAAAGTTGTCGACAGATTCCTGAGATATTAGACCAAGAATACCTTTTTTGTTATCTATAAACTCACGATAATCGTCGGGATTAAGGCATATAATAAACTCATGATAAAATACCACACGTTCCGCAAATGACAATTCTGATATGGATTTCCGAAATTCTTCKATGATATATTTATAAACCTGGTTAGGTGTAAGCGGTTTCGACTTGCCCGATGATGTGGATCCATTATTGGTTAAGAACCAGTCCTGGATGCCCATGCGTTGCCAAATAGAAGGTTTTGTACTCATTTATAATTGCTGTAGTAAATATTAGATCGAAAGATAAGGAAAAAAAACATTGCCAAATGGCCCTTCATAGATTTAACAATTACAACGATGATTTTGTGTTGGGAGTATGAAGGAGTTGGTTAACTTTGCGGGAACTTATGAAATTATCTATTTTCTGTTTGTTTAGCCCTTTCTTCTTTTTGTTTTCGGGGTTTCCGGTTTTTGCACAGCAAGATACAATTGATTGCGTTAAAGTACTTGATACTGAACCCTATTTTGTTAAGCATAAAACTGCAGAACAAGACGTAATGCTGAAACGTGATATAGAGATTTTAAAACACTGCGGTAATTTTGATAGCATTGACAATGAGTTTTTTAAAGGGTCGATATTAGGCGCTTTAATGCTGGATCAGGTAAGATTGGGGAAACCGGCTACCTACAGAACGCTGATTGAGATGTTGACCGTTTTTAGAGAGACGGCATCCTATAAAGATTTTGCTGAAGGCATGGTATTATACAGAAACCTAAAAAAGAAGAAGGTAAGTCTGGAAGAATGGGAAACAGATAAAGAGCTATTTGTAAGAATGGGTTTTACGGTTAATGACCTTGAAGATTTTAAGGTGTTTCTAAGCAAGCCGGAACATATTAAGCTTACCTATGGCGAGGCTTTAACTCAATACATGGCGGAAATTGAGGCCATGAGTATCGACAAATAAGAAAGCGGATAGTATGTAGCGTTTTTGATATATTTTACGTTTAGTGATGAAAAGGATGTTTATGTTTAAGAAAATAGCGATGCTTGTTTGCGCAGTAGGGGTAATACTGCTGGCAGCATGTGATAAAACAGATAATTCAAATTGCCAGGATAAAATTTGCGATGAAAGTTTTGCTACTTTGGTATTGAAGTTCGTAGATAAAAATGGAGAAGGAGTAGCTGTTGATAATTATAGTGCTGTAAATCAACGTACGGGCGATACTTTAAGTGTTGCGACAAGTGATATCAATTCTGAAACTGGTATTTATATTGTGGCTAGCGACCGCCATATCAGCAAACTTTCAGAAAGTGGAGATAGTGTTAAAGTTACCGGAACGTATACCAAAAGTGCACAGACCAAGTCGGCAATTATAAAGGTAAAAGGAGGGAATTGTGCCTGCCATATATCAAAAATTGATGGGCCTGAGCAAATTAAGTTTGATTAATTTGCTGGTTCGGCAAAATACTCCCTCCTTTTAGCAGACCTTATTTATCTGCTTTAATTTCTACTCGTCTATTTAAAATTCTTCCTTCTTCAGTAGAATTTGAAGTTACTGGCTGACTTTCGCCAAAACCTTTAACGGTAAAGTTAGATGCATTTAAACCTGCATTAACAAGATAAGACTTAACTGAATTCGCTCTGTCAACAGACAAAGACATGTTTCTTTCCGGTGTACCTTCTGCTGAAGAGTGTCCGTTTAAGACAAATTTAGCTGTAGGGTCCTTTTTAATTTCGGCAACGGCTTTATCTAAAATTGGGAATGAAGCCGTTTTTAACACGTCAGAGTTAAATTCAAACTGAATGTTTTTGAAGTTAAAATCTGGTTCAGGTGCAGGAGCTGGTTTTTCTGGCTCTGGCGCAGGAGTTGGTGCAGGTTTTTCTGGCTCTGGCGCAGGTGCTGGTTTCTCAACCGGAACCGGATTTGGTTTCGCTACTACTTTCTTTGTTTTACACGAATACATCGAGATTGACAAAAGTCCGATGACTGCAAGGAGCGAAATTGTTTTTGTAATTTTCATTTGAGTTTTATAAAATTTAGTTCATTTGTTATGTGCACAAAAGGTATTAATTATATCTTAAAATGCAAATAAAATAACATACTAATAACGCCAGTTATATTAAGAACGTGTGTTCTACTAAATTTATTTAAAAAATGAAGTGTTTGTGCTCATGTAAATCCGCTGATTAAACAAGTCGTATTGAACGAACTTTTGCCCCTTTATTGTCGGATTTTAGTTTGATGTTAATAGGTTGTTAAATTATTGCGTCAAACACATTTATTTGGGCTTTTTTGTGTTTGTTCTTTTTGTTCACTTTTGCCTTTTTGGAGGTATTGAGTCTTTATAGTTGTAATTTTGGGCATACAAGAGCGTAGGATTATTGCTTTTTATTGTGTTTTTTAAAATGTTGTTGAAATATTTAGTTGAAAGCGCATAATTTTCTTGATATAGAGCTACTTTGAATAAAATCATGGTGCTTTTCTGTATAAAAATCCTGCTTCTGTAGAATATGTTAAATGATATTCGAAGAATACTCGAAGTTGAACCCTAATCATCCCTCAACAACATGAAAACTCCCATTATTATTGGAATAACTCCATTTGAAAGGCCTGATGTAAATCTTGCCTGTGCGGTGTCAAATGCGAAGGCGTTTCCTGTACTTCACCTCGGAAGAGATAAAGCCGTAGCTGCCGATGCGTTAGAGCAGTTGTCAGAAAAATGTTCGACAGGATTTGGCGTGTGCCTGATTTCGGACGATCTTAAGGATGTTGTTTTTCCTGAACAGGTAACTATGGTTATACTGCCGTATGGAATACAAATTACCAGAAAAAAACAGGTTAAGCTGTTTTATCAGGTTTGCAATGTTGAAGATGCCAAAAAAGCCCAGGCCGAAGGAGCTGACGGGATTATAGTAAAAGGTAATGAAGGTGCCGGTAAGGTAGCCTATGAGTCATCATATATCCTATTTCAACGCATTGTTAAAGAGGTTAAAAATATAAACATATATGTACAGGGTGGTGTTGGAATACATACTGCTGCTGCTTTAATTGCGTCTGGTGCAGCAGGAGTTGTATTGGACAGTCAACTTGCATTGTTCCCTGAATGCAGCGTTCCAGACCCCATAAAACAAATCTGCGAAAAATTAAGTGGTAACGAAACCAGACTGATTGGGGATTTCAGGGTATTGGTGCGACCGAATTCACCTGTACTTGCTGAAGAGGCCACAGCCAAAGATCTTGAACCTTATTTTAATGGGTTTGATCTGGAGCGCTCGTTCCTCCCAATGGGGCAGGATATTGCGATCTCAGCAGATCTTGTAAACCGGTACAGAAAATTAGACAAGTTAATATTTGGGATTCAGGAAGCTGTTCACGGACATCTTAATCAGGCTAAATCAATCAACGTGATTAGCGTTGACAATGCATTGGCAAGAGATTTAAATATTACCTATCCGATAGCACAAGGKCCTATGACAAGGGTTAGTGATGTAGCACCTTTTGCTAATGCTGTAGCTGAAGCGGGGGCATTGCCTTTTGTTGCACTATCATTGTTAAAGGGAKATCGAGCAAAGGAACTGATCAGTGAAACTAAGAGACTTGCGGGAAATAAAACCTGGGGCGTAGGCATATTGGGTTTTGCTCCTCAGGAGTTGCGTGATGAGCAGCTGGAATATATAAAACAAGAGATGCCTCCGGTAGTGTTAATTGCGGGTGGCAGACCGTCGCAAGCTAAACCGCTTGAAAAACTGGGTATCAAAACCTTTCTTCATGTGCCATCGGTTTCACTCCTGGATATGTTTTTAAAGGAAGGCGCCAGGCGTTTTGTTTTTGAAGGGCGAGAGTGCGGCGGGCATGTTGGGCCGTTATCGAGTATGGTTCTTTGGGAGAAGCAGATTGAGCGTTTATTAAAAGAAGATCAACCGGAACAGATCAGTGTGTTTTTTGCTGGTGGCATCCATGATGCTTTATCAACCGCATTTATTGCTGTAATGGCAGCGCCCTTAGCAGCAAAAGGTGTAAAGGTTGGGGTGTTGATGGGTACTTCATATTTATATACCAGAGAGGCAGTAGCTACGGGGGCTATTCAGGATAAATTCCAGGAACAAGCAATGGTGTCTAACGATACGATATTATTGGAAACAGCACCAGGTCACGAAACCAGATGTTTAAATTCTCCGTTTGCGGCATTCTTTAATGAAGAAAAAGAAAAGCTCCAGAAAGAAGGTGTAGATAAAAAGGAAATCTGGGCAAAGCTGGAAAGCTTAAATGTTGGTCGCCTGCGCATTGCAGCAAAAGGAATTGAACGCAAAGGTGATAAACTGGTAACCATTGATGAAAAGGATCAGTTGCACCTGGGTATGTACATGATTGGGCAAATAGCGGCAATGCGTAATGAGGTTGTTTCTATTTTAGATTTGCATAAAGATGTTGCTGTAGGCAACTATAAATATATTGAAAACGCAGCATTGGCTGCACTTCCTGAGGCTAACGGAAAATCACTAAACGTAGCCATTGTAGGAATGGCCTGTATTTTTCCGGGCGCAAAAAATATTGAAGAGTATTGGCGTAATATTATTCTGGGGAACGATTCGGTAACGGAAGTTCCGGATGAACGCTGGAATAAAGAGCTATACTATAATCCGGAATCAACGGAGAATGACATGTCGCATTCTAAATGGGGTGGTTTTATCCCTAAGATTGATTTCGATCCATTGGAATATGGAATTCCCCCACAATCGTTAGCGGCAATTGAGCCAACGCAGTTATTGAGCCTTATGGTAGCCAAACAGGCAATGGAAAATGCCGGTTATAGAGAGGGTAACTTTAATGCAGAGAACGTATCTGTAATAATAGGAGCCGAAGGTGGGAATGACCTTGCCAATAGCTACAGTTTCAGAGGTTTCTTTAAACAGGTATTTGGCGAAATGCCGGCTGAACTGGACGAACTGCTGCCGAAAACAACAGAGGATTCTTTTCCTGGAATTTTAGCCAATGTAATTTCAGKACGTATTACAAACAGGTTAAATCTTGGTGGGCGCAATTATACTGTTGATGCGGCATGCGCTTCATCTTTAGCGGCTATCGATTTGGCTTGTCAGGAATTGTTCCTCGATAAGTCGGATATGGTACTTGCTGGTGGGGCGGATGTACATAACGGTATCAATGATTACCTGATGTTCTCGAGTACTCATGCTTTATCCCGCAAGGGAAGATGTGCAACGTTTGATGCTGAGGCTGACGGTATTGCCTTAGGTGAAGGTGTAGCTATGGTGGTGCTGAAAAGGTATGAAGATGCTTTGAGGGACGGTGATAGGGTTTACGCTGTAATTCAGGGTATTGGTGGTTCAAGTGACGGGAAGAGCCTTGGTTTAACAGCCCCGCGTAAATCTGGTCAGGTTAGGGCGCTTGAACGTGCATATGGGCAGGCGGGCATCTCGCCATCAGTTCTTGGACTGGTAGAGGCACATGGAACGGGTACCGTAGTTGGCGACAGAACAGAGCTTAGTGCTTTAACTGATATGTTAAATGAATCAGGCGCGAGGGCAAATCAAACCCATCTGGGATCAGTGAAAACCCAGATAGGCCATACCAAATGTGCGKCAGGTTTAGCAGGTTTAATAAAAGCTGCTTTATCTGTTTATCATGGCGTAAAACCGCCAACCATTAACTTAACAAAACCTAACAGTTATTATAACAGTAGTACAAGTCCTTTCGCTTTTCATACCGAAGCCGGGTTGTGGATGGAAGATAAACGTTATGCAGGGGTAAGTGCTTTTGGTTTTGGAGGTACTAATTTCCATGCGGTTATTGAAAGCGATCATAAAGTTTCTGAACAGGCATCTGCATTAACTTCATTGCCGTCTGAACTGTTTGTTTTTAGAGGCGATACCTATGAGGAAGCCAAAAAACAATTGAGTAATGTAAAGGCTTTACTGGATGAAAACGACAATATAGATTTAAAGGACATTGCCTTTAGCTTGGCCATGGGAAATACTAAGCAGATACAGCTGAGTATTGTAGCTGATAGAGTTGAAGACCTGATTATGAAGATTGACCTGGCTTTATCGGGCGTTGAAAGTAAAGATACCTATATCACTAAGAAGAGAGCCGGTAAGGTAGCGTTTATGTTCCCCGGACAGGGTAGTCAGCGTATCAATATGGCAAGAGATCTTTTTGTGATATTTCCCGCCATGCGGAAACTGCTAAACAACAGGAGTAAATATGAACAAGTCCTTTTCCCAAATGCGGTATTTGATGAAGCTTCTTTAAAAGCTCAAAAAGAAAGAATTAAGGATACCCGTATGGCGCAGCCGCTTTTAGGTATTGTGGATCTGGCAATTGCTAATTTTCTTAAAGATTTGGGTATTGAACCTGACATGGTTGCAGGACATAGTTATGGTGAGTTACCTGCTTTGTGTTTTGCCGGTGCTTTTGATGATGATCAACTGGTGTTTTTGAGTGAACAAAGGGCCAAAGCGATTCTCGATGCTGTAGAAGATGGAGATACGGGGGCTATGATTGCGGTAACCAGTAAGGAGGATGAGATATTTAAGGTGATTGATGGCATGAAGGATGTTTATGCAGTAAACTATAATTCGCCAACTCAATTGGTAATTGCAGGTACAACGCCTGCAATTAAAAAGCTTGCAGAAATACTTAAAACTGCTAAAATTTCTTTCAGACAATTGGAAGTTGCCTGTGCTTTCCACAGTCCGCTGGTGGCTAAATCGAAAGCGATTTATAAGGATGTGTTAGATAAGGTTGAGTTTACAGATCTCAGCTTACCTGTTTGGTCAAACACGACCGCTGGATTATATCCGACAGGGGCGGAAGCAGTAAAGGAAAGACTTACCGATCACCTGGTGAAACCTGTGAAATTTGTAGAACAGGTAAAACAGATGTACCAGGACGGAGCAAGAATCTTTATTGAAGTTGGACCTGGAAAAGTATTAACAGCTCTAGCGAAAGCATGCTTAGGCAGAGATGAGTTGCTACTTTATGCAGAGGACAATAGCCACAATAAGATAACACATTTGCTTTGTACAATTGCGACTTACATAGCCACAGGGCGTGATGTTAAATTGGAGAAATTGTTTGAAGGCCGTAATGGCAGGCATTTAAACCTGGATGAACCAGAGCAGTACAAGAAGAGTAAAACAGTTTGGTATGTAAATGGGCAGCATGCAATTCCATCGGTAGGGAAACTACCTGCAAACGGGGCTTTGCCGATAATGCAACCACTTAAACTAAAAGGAACAGAAGTGAAAACAGAATATATAAATAACCCATCGAATGGGGCAGAACAAATGATGCAGGAATACCTGAACAGTATGAAAATGATGATTCAGGCACAACGTGATGTGATGTTAACGTTTTTAGCTCAGCAATCGCCAAATATGCAAATGCCTCAGCAAATGTATGTTCCTGCACCGGTTGTAACGCAATCAGCGCCATCGGTACAGATTGCAACCAGGCAACCTGTGTCCGAGATTCAGCCAGTGGCGACCGTTGTA
Source organism: Pedobacter sp. 05L430 (assembly GCF_056397585.1). Lineage (NCBI taxonomy): Bacteria > Pseudomonadati > Bacteroidota > Sphingobacteriia > Sphingobacteriales > Sphingobacteriaceae > Pedobacter > Pedobacter sp. 05L430. Next base: position 14,245 of record NZ_JBFTNT010000032.1, read on the forward strand.
AAACCTGTAGCATTAAAAGTTGATGTTAAAGCGGTTTTAATGAGTATTGTAAGTGATAAAACTGGTTACCCTCAGGAGATGCTTGGGATGGAAATGGACTTAGAGGCTGATTTAAGTATTGATTCTATTAAACGTATGGAGATTATAGGTTCCTTGCGCACTGAACTGGGTGGTTTTAGTAATGCAGATAAAAATGAAGATGCTTTTATGGAGCAGCTTGCAGGTATTAAAACATTAAGTGGTTTGGTAAACTGGATCAATGAAAATACTGCTTCGGCTGTTCCGGTTACAGAGGAAGTGACTGGTGTGAAATTTACGCTTGCAGATATTAAATCTGCAATTCTTTCAGTTGTAAGTGATAAGACCGGTTATCCGCAGGATATGCTGGGGATGGATCTTGATCTCGAAGCGGATCTAAGTATAGATTCAATTAAACGCATGGAAATTATTGGCGAGTTGAAGGTAAAGATCGGTTTTAGTAAAGGTGAGGAAAGTGGCGATGATCTAATGGAAAAACTTGCTGCGATTAAGACGCTTAATGGTCTGGTAAATTGGATTTCGGAGATAGAATCTGAAGGTACCGAAACCGTTGCTGAGGCTAAAAAGATTATTGAAGAGAGCGCAGTAAATGATAATTATGGTGAGTCATTGTCAAGACTTCGGTTTGAGCTTACCCCTTCGGAACTTTTAAATAAAGATACCTCATCATTAAAAGGAGTTCGTTTTGCGGTAACTGACGATGCTGGTTTGCAGGCCATGGCCATTAAAGAACTATTTGAGGCTCAGGGAGCAATTGTAGATGTTGTTTCTGCTAAAGATAGTTTAAAAGGTTATAAAGGTTTGATCATGCTGAACATGTTCAGTACGCCAGATAAGGCTACCATTATTGACAATATTGCAATGATAAAGGAGCTGGATTTTGAGGAGATGAAATGGGTATATCTAATTTCGGATACCAAGGGTTATATGGATAATGAATCTGATGCGGCCATGTTAAGGCACTTTCAGGGATACTCAGGCTTGTTTAAAAGTTTAGATAAGGAATATGAAAATACCAAATGCAGGGTTGTAAGTTTAACCACAAAATCTGCAGCATCAGAAATTGCTAAAATCACCTTGAATGAGATCCTGAATCCGGATGAGCCTTCTGAGGTTATATATGATGGCATTAACAGACAAACGCTTGAGCTTATTCCTTCGCAGCTGGTAACCGGATTGGCTGATTCCCATATTCAGCTGGATAAAGAAGCGGTGGTGCTGGTTCTTGGCGGAGCCCAGGGTATTACCGCTAAGCTGATGACACATTTTGCAAAGGATTATCCTTGCAGATATATTTTAGTTGGCCGTTCTCCTGATCCCAGAGCCAATGGATTGGACCAGTTTACTTTTATGAAAACCAAAGAAGAGATCAGAGCTTATCTAATCAAACAGGGTAATCTTAAAAAACCGTTAGAAATAGAGCAGGAAACAAACAAAATCTATAAAAACAACCAGATTCTGGAAACTATCGGCTCACTTGAATCAGAAGGGTCTATAGTATCATATGCATCACTTGATCTGCGTGACGAAGAAGGCTTAAGCAAATTTATTGGTCAGGTTTATGAAGAATACGGAAGGATAGATGGGGTGGTTCATGGCGCAGGCTTGCTGGAGGATAAATTGTTCCATGGTAAAACGGTGGAATCTTTTAGACGGGTTTTTGAAACCAAGGTAACTCCTTTACGTGTGCTTGCAGAGCAGCTAAGACCAGAAACGCAATTCGTAATCTTCTTCTCGAGCATAGCTTCGGTTTACGGAAACCGTGGACAAACAGATTATGCGGCAGCAAATAGCGTAATGGACAGGTACGCCTGGGCATTAAAAGCCAAGATAAATGGTAAGGTGATGGCGATAAACTGGGGGCCCTGGAAAGGCGCGGGAATGGTTTCGTCTACGCTGGAAAAAGAATATGAACGCAGAGGAATTTCGATGATACCCTTGCAGGATGGTATGGAAACCTTTGTAAATGAAGTTAAATACGGAAATGAGAGTCAGGTACTCATCATGGCAGGAAGTAACTGGTAGCCAGGGGACGTTATGAAAAAAACGGATGTAGCTGTAGTAGGAATGTCTTGCATTTTTCCCGGTGCGGGTGATGTGGAGACATTCTGGCAAAATATAATTAACAAGGTAGATTCTACACAGATTGTTCCTGCMAATAGAATTGATCAGGTACATTTTGAAAAGGGTTCTGCTGGAGTCGATCGTTTTTATTGTAACCGTGGAGGTTTTATCCCTGAAGTGGAGTTTGATCCTGCCGGTTTTGGGATATTACCATTAGCTGTTGAAGGTACAGAACCTGATCATTTGTTAACACTTAACCTGGTTCAGAAAGCATTGGAAGATGCAGGGGTGTTTGAAAAGAATGTTTCGCTTGATAAAACGGGCATCATTATCGGTAAAGGGAATTATGCCGGGCCGGGAGCTACCCGCGCCATAGAAATAGTGAGAACAGGCGAGCAGATTGCCAGTGTTTTAAAAGATCTTTTACCTCATTTGGGTGAAGAAGAAATAGATAAGGTAAAGAAAGAGTTTCAGGTTCGTAAAGGTCGTTTTGGCGCTGATACTGCAATGGGGCTTATTCCTAATCTTGTGGCTTCTTTAGTTGCCAACAGGTTAAATCTTGGCGGGGTGGCTTATACTTTAGATGCGGCCTGTGCGAGCTCTCTTATTGCCATTGATCATGCGGTGCAGGAGTTGAATAGTAAGCGTTGTAATATGGTTATTGCAGGGGGTGTTCATGTTGGCCAGAATGCTGCGTTCTGGAGTATTTTTACTCAACTGGGTGCTTTATCCAGAAAAGGAAAGATTGCTCCTTTTGATGAGGGAGCCGACGGATTACTTATTGGAGAAGGTTGTGGGTTTGTAGTGTTAAAATGCCTTGAAGATGCAATTGCTGATGGCGACAGAATTTATTCCGTATTAAAAGGTATTGGTGTTAGTAGTGATGGAAGTGGCACGAGTGTAATGAGCCCTTCGGTAAAAGGACAAATCAAAGCGATTGCCCAGGCCTGGGAAAATGCTGGTGTTGATTTAAAAGATATAGGATACATTGAAGCTCATGGTACCGGTACGCCATTGGGTGATAAAACTGAGATAGAGACTTTATTGCAATTTTTTGGTAGTGATAATTCATTGCCAAAGGCAGGTATTGGAACGGTAAAATCTAATATCGGTCATGCCATGCCTGCTTCGGGTATTGCAGGACTGATAAAGACATCATTAGCATTGTATCATGGTATTATTCCGCCGACATTGCATTGTGATGTTCCTCTAGCGCAATTAAAAGAAACGAGATTTAGTGCTGTGCAAGATGCGCAGAATTGGGAAACTTCAGGTTTACCAAGGATTGCGGGTGTAAATGCCTTTGGTTTTGGAGGCATAAATGCACATGTGGTACTTGAAGGTTATGAAGCTAATAAGCCGGAGCCTGCTTCTGTTTTAAAGAGTACACAGACAGATCAGGTATTGTTAATAGCGCGCCACAGCCACGAAGCTTTGTTGGATGCTTTGGAAACCAATGACAAAGATCCTGGTGAAGGCAAATATCGCATTGCGGTGTTTGATCCAACTCCCGAGCGAATAAAGAAAGCGCTTAAAATTGCGGGGAAAAATATTCCATGGCGCAATAAACAAGATATATGGTATAATAATGAGCCTCTTTTAAGCAAGGGTGGGAAAGTAGCTTTTGTGTTTCCAGGCCTTGATGGTTTGGCAGGTGGAGAGGTACTTAGTGTTGCTGAGCATTTCAATATTGCACATAAGGAGGTATCGACAGCTGGTGGTTTATTAGATGAAGCTTTGAAAATTCTGGAGAAAAGCAGCATTCTTGATACGGCCATTAAGCAATTAGGTGTACTGCCTGATATGAATGCAGGACATAGCTTAGGGGAATGGCTCGCGGCAAGATCTTCTGAGCTGGCAGAAGAATCATCGGTAATGCAATTGCTTAACTACCTCAACCCGGAAACATTTGAGTTAAAGGATTCCAAATTTATTGCCGTAGGATGTGGAATTGATAAGCTGCAGCCTATTATCGAAAACATAGATCAACTATATCTTTCAAATGATAATTGCCCGCAACAGGTTATTCTTTGCGGAAGTAATACGGCTCTTGATGAGCTGGTGCCAATATTAAGGACCAAGCAAATCTTTCATCAGATACTTCCTTTTCAGTCTGGATTCCATTCTCCTTTTGTGGCAGATAAACTGGACGTTATGCTGGAAGGCATGAAGGATATGCAGTTTAGAAAAACGAAGTTCCCATTATGGTCGGCAACTACTTTGGAGCTTTATCCGGAAGGTTTTGAAGCAATAAGACAGTTAAGTGTAGAACACCTGATAAAGCCTGTTCGCTTTCGTGAACTTACTGAGCGACTTTATAATGAAGGTGCAAGGGTGTTTGTGCAGATCGGATCGGGTGGTTTGATTGGTTTTATTGATGATACTTTACGCGGTAAAAATTATAGTGCGGTATCGTCAAACGTACCAATCCGTTCTGGTATTGCCCAGTTGCAACGTGTACTAGCGGCATTGTTTGTTGAGGGTAAGGAAGCCGGAATGCAATTCATGGGGTATGATAAGAAAAAAGTAGCTGCCAGAAAAGGTATTGTGCTTCAGCTTGGCTTACCCATAATTAATAATATTGCAGGCATTAAAGCACTGGCGCAAAAACAAGAAAAGACTGCATATCGGAGGGAGGCAGTTCTGGAGGACTCTGCTGCCTCACATCCTCTAATGAAGGCTTTTAATGAGAATGTTGAGGAGATGATTGATATYCAATCGGAATTACTTCAGTTATTTAAGAATGGAGTTCCTGCTAATCAAACTGCAAACGCCCCCGCTCCGGTTATGAGGGCCTCTGGTCGGAGGGTTCCATTTTCTAAAAAGCTGGATGTTAGTTTAGAAAACTGTCCGTATCTGGTAGACCATTCATTGCTCAGACAACCCAAAGGATGGCACTGTCTAGATGATATGGATCCCGTAATTCCAATGACAATGATTTTTGAACTGTTCGCTGAAATTGCAGTTGATCAGTCGCCCGAAGAGCAGGTGCAAAAGATCATGAACATAAAGGTGTTCCAATGGATGAATGTTGCAAAACCATTTGTAGAAACAGTTACAGGCGAGTGGAAAGATCACCAGTTGGTATATCTGAATCTGGAGCGCTTTGCAAATGCAGAAGTATTGCTGGCCGCTAATCTTGCTGATGCTCCTTTGAGGAGTTTTGATGTGGGTAAGATTTTGAACATCGACAGAACAACTGAGCAGATATATGATGGACATATGTTTCATGGACCCGGCTATCAGGGTATAAAGAAATTAATTGCTGTTGGTGAAAAAGGCATTACCGGTATCATTGAAGGTGATACTGGCAAGGGTTCTCTTTTAGATAATGCCGGACAGCTGTTTGGTTTATGGCTGCAGCTTACACTTACAAAAGATCGCATCGCTTTCCCTGTTAAAATACAGGAAATAGAGTTCTTTGGTGATTTTAAAGATCAGAAAGGAAGTTTTGAATGTACTTGTGTGCTCACGGAGTTGAATGATGAATTTGCTACCGCAGATTTTGTGATGAAGCGGGATAATAAGATCTGGGCGGTAATATCAGGCTGGCAAAACAGAAGACTTGAAATTGATGATGCGTTGTGGAGCGTTTCTATGTCGCCATTAAATAACAGACTTTCAGAAGAGATTGCCCCGGGAGTGTTCATGTTTCACAACGCTTACAGCAGGGTGGTTTCGTGGGACTTTATTTTAAAACGCTATTTCAATCAGGATGAGAAAAAACATCATAATTCATTATTGCCAAATAAGCGAAAAGAATGGATGATCAGTAGAGTTGCAGTAAAAGATGCTGTTCGAAATTTACTGAAGAAGACTAAACAAGAAGCCTACTTTCCGATTGCTTTTGAAATCAGATCAGACGAATTCAGAAAGCCCTACCCATATGGCAATATGACTGAGGATATACATGTTTCTATTGCCCATAAAGGGACTGATGCTGTTGGAATTGCACAATACGATAGATCTGTTGGTATTGACATTGAACGGATTGAGGAGCGAAGTGAAGGGTTTGCTGATCTCGTTTTCTCTGAGGAAGAGAAGGTACTGCTAGCAGATAAAGACAAAGCGGAATGGGCAACCCGTTTTTGGGTGGCAAAGGAGGCTTACGGGAAATACCTCGGGAAAGGCCTGCAGGGAAATCCAAAAGCATATACTATACAGGAGATCAGAGGAGAAGAATTAAGGATTCACGACATATTCATAAAAACAATAAAACATAAAAATTATATAATCGGATGGACGCAGTAGTATCGACAGCAAAACTGAACAGCAACGAGATCTTTGATCTTATGAAACAATTTATTACAGAGGTGATAGGAGAAGAGTTTGTGGAAGAAATGGATATCACGATGGAAAGCTCTTTCACTAAAGACCTTGAGATGGATAGTATTGAAATTGTATCCTTTTCTGAAAAAATTAAGGCACACTTTGGTGAGCAGATAGACTTTACAGGATGGTTGTCTAACATGGATCTTGATCAGCTTATCAATCTGAATTTAGGAACGATTGTAAACTACATAGAAGAATGCCAATAATAGAAGTAAATAACAGAGGAGTGCATATACAGGAACTGAATAAAGGGGCTGCGGAAACGGTGCTGCTTGTTCACGGGATGTTTAGCAACCTTTCTATTTACTATTTTAATATTGCGCCCATTTTAGCGAAACACTTTCATGTGGTTATGTATGATCTTAAAAGCCATGGCTTAAGTGAAAGAATAGAAAATGGCTACGACCTTAATAGTATGACCGATGATCTGGTGAATTTACTGGATAGTTTGGGGATTGATAAGGTGCACCTGGCCGGATATAGTTTTGGGGGACTTATTGCTTTAAAAATGGCTGCGCGCTTTCCCCGAAAGATAAAAAAACTTGCTGTTATAGAAGCCCCAGATCCTAATGATGATAAAACGAGAGATATTATAGATGATTACAGCAGGGAGTTTCTGGAGCATTATGTAACCAATTTTACAGATACCACGAAGGTGAAAATGGGAAAGCGACAGATGGAACGTAACCACCGTATGTACGAGTATCTTTTTCACGAAACCAGTATAAAGAGTGATATGATTCTTGAGAAGGAGTTTTTTAGCGCTGCTGAGATTTCGGATATACAGCAAGATACTTTACTGCTATATKGTGCAAATTCAAATTGCCTGGGAGCGGGTAAGAAATTGAAAAATAAGATAAGAGGAGCAGCATTGCTTGAGGTTAACGGCGACCATAATATTCCTATTCAGGAGCCGGTAAGTATTGGAAATATCATGGAAACATTTTTTAACAATGGCTAAATTGGTATTCATAGTTCCGCCTTTAACAGGGCATATTAACCCAACATTAAGTATTGGTGCTGTTTTATTGCATCGCGGTCACGAAGTGGCCTGGATTAGTCTGGATAAATCTTTGGCTTTGCGCCTCCCTAAAGGGGGGCAGTTACTGCTTATTGAGTATGATGAAAATGATCAGCAAAAACAGGACAGCGAGAAATATCTTGACATCATTACAAAGAAGATCGTTTATGGTATCGATAGCATCAAATTCCTTTACGAGGAAGTTTTGATCCCTTTGAACAAACACAGTTACGAAGGTATTGTGGGTTTGTTGGATAAGTTTAAGCCAGATCTGATAATTACAGATCATCAGATGTTTGCCGGAGCTATTGCTGCAGTTAATAGAAATATTCCTTATGCAACTTCTGTTACTGCACCGGCTGCAATTAAGGTGATGGATGAACTACCTAAGATCCATGAATGGGAGGTAAACCAAATTGTGGCACTTCAAAAGGATTTGGGTGTTGAAAGTGAAAATGCTATTGCCTGCTCGGACCTGTTAACAATGGTGTTGACATCTAAAGCTTTTTTTGGTGAAATGGAATTGCCTTCTAATTATCAGTTTGTAGGTCCTGTTATCCATAAGCGAGAAGGGCAAACGCCTTTTGATTGGGAAGGATTGGAACGGAGGACCCCGCAACCAAAAATATTGGTAAGTATAGGAACTACGTTTGATCACGAACATAAGAAGAGTTTTTTTGCTAAGGTGATTGAAGCTTTTGCTGAAGAACCTTTAACTGTTGTGGTTGTTTCTGAACCTTCGTTATTTGATGAATGGCCCGGGAATTTTATCGTTCAGCGCAATGTTCCACAGCTGGAGCTGCTACCTTATCTCGATGCAGTTGTTTGTCACGGAGGTCATAATACAGTATGTGAAACTTTAACTAATGGTTTGCCAATGGTAGTTGTGCCTATTGCGTACGACCAGTCGCACGTTGCCGGAAGGGTGGTCAGAGTGGGTGCCGGGTTGAGGTTAAATTTCAATCGGTTCAAATCAAAACATCTTAAGGAAGCTGTTGAGGAAATTTTAAATAATGAATCTTTCGGTAAGGCAGCACGACAGATGAGCTTGTCTTTTGAAGAGGCTGGAGGGACGGAAACTGCTGCTGATTTGCTTGTACAGTTAAGCGCGGTAAGATATGTTGAGGTATTAAATAATTAAAAGAGAATTATGTCAAAGTTTTTGTTCGTTGTGCCACCTTTTTTTGGTCATATAAGCCCAACGTTAAGTGTAGGAGCCAGTCTTATCGCTAAAGGTCATGAGGTGAAATGGCTTGGTGTTATACCGCTTTCGGATTCTCATATTCCTGAGGGTGGTGAGTACATCTATCCGCATGATGATTTGGTTGAACATCAGGAAGAACTTCAAAAAATATTAAAGAGACAGGATGATGGCCCGGCTTGTTCTGGACCTGAGGTAATGAAACTGGCACTTGAAGAAACTTACGTTCCTATTGCCCGCATTATGATGAAAGGCCTGGGTAGGTATGTTGATGAATGGAAGCCAGATGTAATTATTAACGATTGCATCACTTTTGCGGGGGCATTATGTGCTTACATTAAAGGAATTCCTTGTGTTACGACTACACCGGTGCCACCGGATGTGATGGGAGATACGGCGAACAGCGCACCTAAAATATTTGAATGGCAGGAAAACCTGATTAAAGGATTACAGCGGGAATTTGGTGTGTATGGTGAAGAGATTGTAATTCACTCACATAAAATGAACATCGTTTTTACTTCTGAAGAGTTTGCCGGAGCTCAGGACTCCATGCCTCATATGAAATTTGTTGGGCCTGTTAAAGGTCGGCCAAATCATGCTGACTTTGATTGGGAGAGGTTAGAAAAAACAACTACTCCTAAAGTATTTGTTTCGTTAGGAACTTTGCTGGTTGACATAAGAAAAGAGTTTTTTGGTAAGTTGATCGAAGCTTTTGCAGATGCCCCGGTAACTATAGTGGCAGCCACCAATCCAGATATTTTTGAGCAATGGCCTGATAATTTTATTGTTAATGGTTTTGTACCACAGGCTGAGCTGATGCCAAAAATGGATGCTGTGATTTGTCATGGTGGTTTTAATACCGTTAACGATACCTTCATTAATGGATTGCCAATGTTGATCACTCCAATTGCCTATGATCATTTTCATACCGCTAAACTTATCGAAAATGCCGGTTGTGGGATCAAGATCCGCTATAAGCGGTTACGCATCGAGGATATGAAGAGGGCAGTATTTGAGTTGCTTGAAAATCCGGTATACAGAAACGCCTCTTTGAGAATTAAAGAAACATTTATTGCTGCCGGTGGAAATGATAAAGCAGTACAGTTATTAGAAGAATTTGTATGAAAAGAAAGCTTCTATTTGCCGAAAGAATGCTTCATGGAAATGGGGAAGCGCCCTTTAATGCCGTGATCCCTATAAAGTTAAAAGGGAGTTTTGAAATAGAGAACTTGCGCTATGCATTGCGGAGGCTTCAGGAAAAACACCCATTTTTGAATGCTTTTGTAATGGATGACCAGAAATCGAGGCCCTGGTTTGTGGTTAGTGAAAAAATTGAACTTCAAATTCCTTTAAGGATTGTAGCCCGGACTACTGATGACGACTGGAAAACAGAGTCAATGAATGAGTGGTCGACCTTGTTTGATACCAGATCAGGGCCTTTAATGAGGCTGGTGTGGATAAAAGGTGAGGAGTTTTCTGAATTTATAATGGTTATCCATCATTGCCTTTGTGACGGGGGCTCGGCTATGGCAATTTTGGCTGAACTTTTACTATTACTAGATGATGGCTCAATAGAGATAGGTAAGGAAGATCCGATTTTAAGGATTGAAGATATTATACCGGTTTCAGTTCTTAATAACAAGAAGAAGATCATTAAAGCCAAATTAATTGGAGGTGTAGCAACCCTGTTTTTATGGCTGATTCCCGTTAAAAAGAAATTGATTGAAAGAAAGCGTGATTATATGATTCACTGGAAGCTTGAAAAGGAATTAAGCGACCGGTTAATCCATAAGTGTAAAACGGAAGGAGTTACGGTTAATACAGCACTATGTGTGGCAGTATTAAATGCATTTAAGGAAGTTCGAAAAGAAAACTTTCATAACAAAATCTCACTCCCTGTTGATATTCGCAGGTTTGCCCCAAAAATTAAGAGAGATAACATTTTTGCGTTTGGTTTGATGCTGGTGGTTTCTGCAGATAAAGACCTCGGCTTTTTTGCTGACGCTAAAAGAATGCAGGAAGATATTGACAAGAAAACCACAAAGTTAGATCCGTATGAAACGATTATGATGATGGAAGAGTCGCATTCATCATTAAATAACTTTACTAATTTTCTAAAGTATGGTAAGTCCAGTAACGATTGCATGTTTTCTAATCTGGGCAGAGTAGATATTCCTTATCTGTATAAAAATTTTGCTGTGGAAACCATTTTTAGCCCCTCTGTAATAGGTCCGTTGGGGAATACGACAACACTTGTAACCTCAACCTATCTTGGGCAAATGGATTTTACATTTATTGCCAGCGAAGGGTTTATCCCGTATAATGAAGCGCAGGCTATTAAAGAAAAAATGATGGAAATACTTAATGAGCTATGAGAAGACGGCTGATCATGGGAGAAAGAATCATGTATGTGGATGCTTCTACTCCTTTAAATTGTGTATTTGCAATTACTATTCGAGGGAGTTTTACGCTTGAAAGATTACGTAATGCATTACATAAAGTGCAGCAAAAACATCCTTTATTGCGAGCAAGTATAAAGGAAGATGCTGCGGGGGTTCCTTATTTTGTTTCGAGTAATAAGCTTTCTGAAATTCCGGTTAGAATTGGGGAAAGGGTTAGTGATGACGATTGGAAAGCACAATCTAAAGCTGAATGGAGAAAACTTTTTGATGGAAAGAGTGCGCCATTGGCAAGAGTTGTATGGCTTAAGGATGCCGAAGTTTCGGATCTGATTCTAGTTTGTCCGCATTGTATTTGTGACGGTACTACTTTTGTCGCTTTGATGAGTGAGATATTAGAAGTACTGGATGAACCGGAAAAGGAGCTATCCAGCTACCTGCCATTTAATTCTATGGAAGGATTACTTTCTCAATCATTTAAAGTCAGTAAAGGGAAGGTTTTAAAAGCGAAGTTTTTTTCAGTAGTTGCAAGGTTGTTTTTTCTTTTTAAATCTACAAAAAGTAAAAAGCCTGAGGGGCAGAACTATTTTTTGCATTGGCGACTGGATGCAGAGAAAACGGCAGCACTTGCTATTGAATGTAAAACAGCAGGTGTAAGTGTGTATTCTGCTTTGTGTGTTATTTTATTAAAAGCATTTCAATCTGTTAAAGGGAGTAAGGCTCGTGGTAAGGTAATCTGTCCGGTTGATGTGAGGCGATTTATCAGCGAAATAAAAGGGGATACCATGTTTGCTTTTGCACCCATTGCCGAACTATCGGTTGATGATAAGCTTGCCGGTTTTTGGGAAAAAGCAAAGAAAGTAAAGGAAGACCTGAATACAAAAATTGCTGCTATGAATGTTCATGAACTATTGATCATGAGTGAATATTTCCATGGCTCGGTAAAGAAGATGGTGAAGTATTTATTGACCACTGAAGGTAGTCATGATGTAACTTTTTCAAATATGGGCAGACTGGGAATTCCTGAAAACTACGATTCCTTTGAAGTGGAAGCTATATATAGTCCATCGGTCGGTTTCCCATGGCGAAATCCCAATACCATAGTTGTAAGTACTTTTAAAGGAGAAATGGATTTCACATTTTGCTCAAATGATGCTTTTTTACCTGAAAGTGAGGCAATAGCAATTAAAAATAAAGCGCTGGAACTATTACAGCAAGAGTTGATGGTAAGTTATGCTTAAAGATTTAAAAAGTGATGGCATGGTATTGAAAAGGCTTGTTCTGCGGAACCTGCCGCTTTACTTTATTCCCAACGTTATCGCTAACACTATTATCCCGTATTTTAGCTTTAAAAATCTCAATGCGGTTCACTTATTTGAAGGTGAGTATTGTATTGCGCGGTTTCTGCTACCTATGGCATTGTTGCTTCCATTTATAATCACTTTCGATATTTTAAAAAAAACAATAGCACTTTCTGAAGAGGGTAAAGCAGGATTTGTGCTGCCTGATAATTTTACTAAGAATAAATTTATGTTTAAAATGGCAGGTATTAACGGCGTAACTACCTCATCTGTTATTTTGTTTTGTATGTTGGCGGTCCAACTTAGTATCCCTAAAGATTATAGTTTTAATGGGAAATTGCTTTCTATTCTTTTGGGTGCCCTGGCCGGTACATTGTCGATAGTTTTTACTCTCTGGCCCATTAAAAAAATTAAAGAGTTAAAAAGTGCTTAATTTCTGGTCTGATAGCAACTACCTGGCGGTTAACAATCATTCTTTGTCAGAAATAAATTAAAAGCTGTATTTTTGCAAGAAAAAAGCAATTGGGAACTTTACTGGATCAAGGAATAAAAGGATATAGAAATTACGGAACACACCTCAAAGAGAAATACAATGGGCAACGTGTGTTTAAAGTAATAGTTGATGGTGGATTTACTTGTCCTAACCGCGATGGGAGTAAAGGTTATGGAGGATGTACCTACTGTAATGTAGACTCTTTTACCCCTGAGCTTTCCAGAAAGCTGCCAACCATACGCGAACAATTAGAGCAGGGTATGGAAAGAGGTAAGGGTTTTTATAAAGCCGATAAGTTTATTGTTTATTTCCAGCCTAATACGAATACTTATGCTCCTGTACATTATTTAAAAATGATGTACGATGAAGCACTATCTATAAATACAGAAGATGTTGTAGGCTTTTCTGTGGGTACCCGCCCTGATTGTATTGATGCAGAAAAGGTTGCTTTACTTGAAAGCTATGCTGATCGATTTGATGTGGATTTGGAAATGGGCATGGAGTCTATATACGACGAAACGCTTAATCAGATCAATAGAGGATGTAGTCATGGCGAGTTTGTTGAGGCCGTTAAATTACTTGAAAACAGTAAGCTTGACCTTTGTGTACATACTATTTTTGGCTTCCCTTGGGAAACAGAAGAAATGATGCTGGGTTACATCCATGAGATTAACCGGTTCCCTCAAATCAAATTTGTAAAATTCCATCACCTTCACATAGTAGAAGGATCAATTATGGGAGTAAAATATAAAAAGGAACCCTTTAAGCTGTTCTCGCTAGAAGAATATACCGATCTGCTTTGTAAATTAATTCCGTTATTGAGGCCCGATATTGTTATTCAAAGATTATTTGGGATATCAGATTGGGATTTGTTAATAGCACCTAACTGGGKGTTAAATAAATCTGCAATTCAAACATATATTGATAAGGAAATTGAACGCAGAGGTGTAGTGCAAGGATCAGAATACTTAGCTAAATAGATTACCAGACATTTTATGAATAACTTTATTACTTTGAAACTTAAGATCACCTTAGTTTTGTTTCTTTGTGTGCTTACAACATTCGCACAGCAAGAAAAGGCAGGTTATGCTATTATACCACAACCTGTGAAACTCATTCCTGCTGCAGGTAATTTTGAGTGGACAACTGCTACAAAACTGCTGTTGGCTGAAAACTCGGAAAGTCTGGCACCAGCCTTAACTGAATTAAAGGCTACTTTTGCGTTGCTTAAACAAGGAAAGACAGCCGCAAATACAGTTACTTTAGGTCTTGATCCTTCCATTGCAAATGAAGGTTATACATTATCAGTTGAAAAAAATGCAATTGTAATTAAAGCTGCCACAATACAAGGTGCCTTTTGGGCTGTAACCAGCCTGAAACAGTTGATGGGAACTGCGATATTACGCCGCAAGCAGGTTTTACAAAAATCATTGCTGAGCGCAATCGCTATTCCTTGTGTAAAAATTGAAGATGCGCCACATTTCTCGTGGAGAGGTATTCATTTGGATGTTTCCCGTCATTTCTTTGATCTTGCTTATCTGCGAACAATGATAGATAGAATGTCTTACTATAAATTCAATAAGTTTCATTTGCATTTAACAGATGATCAGGGTTGGAGAATCGAAATCAAAAAATACCCTGAACTAACATCAAAAGGCGCGTGGCGAGAGATGAATGGTCAGGATTCGAGTTGTATTGCACTTGCTAAAACAAATCCTGATTATGCTATTCCTGAAAAACATTTCAAAATGATTGATGGTAAGAAGATGTACGGAGGTTTTTATACTCAAGATGAAATGCGTGGGCTAATTGCGTATGCTGATTCTAAAGGAATAGAGATTATACCTGAAATTGATATGCCGGGACATATGATGGCTGCAACAAACCTTATGCCCTGGCTAACTTCTCATGGCAAAGGTGGACAGGCAAAGGACTTCTCTGAGCCATTGTGCCCATGTAAAGAAACAACTTTTGAATTTGCCGAAAATGTATTTACTGAGATTGCTGCATTATTTCCAAGCAAATATATCCATCTGGGTGCCGATGAAGTTGAAAAAAGCAGCTGGAAAAATGTGCTTGAATGTGAAGCGCTGATGAAGAAGGAAGGACTTAAAAGTGTGGATGAGCTGCAAAGCTATTTTGTGCGGAGAATGGAGCGGTTTTTTAACAGTAAAGGTAAAAAGCTAATCGGTTGGGACGAAATTCTTGATGGAGGTGTATCGCCAACAGCTACAATGATGTATTGGAGAACATGGGTGCCTACAGCACCTAAACACGCTGCGGAAAAAGAGAATGATGTGATTATGACTCCTGGTGAGTTTTGTTATTTTGATGCTCAGCAAGATGGTGGTTCATTACAAAAGGTATATTCTTTTGATCCATATAAATTTAACATCTCAGAAAGCGAGAAGAAATTTGTAATTGGAGTACAAGCCAATATATGGACGGAATATATTCCTTCTGAGAGAAGATTGGAATATATGGTGTTTCCAAGAATGTTGGCTATGGCGGAGGTAGCGTGGTTTAAAGGAGGTGTAGACTGGAATAATTTTGAAAATCGTGTACAGAAGCACTTTTCATTGCTGGATGCTATGAATATAAATTATCGGCTTCCAGACCTGGATGGATTTACTAC